>CAXEUI010000278.1:0-2106 GCA_963999335.1 uncultured Candidatus Poseidoniales archaeon | reverse complement strand
ACATGGCACCTCTATTCTGGGCGCTTGCAATGGGTGCAGGATTCGGTGGAAATGCGACACCAATCGGTTCCAGTGCCAACGTCATGGCCGTCTCAATCAGTGAGCGAGGACCCAATCCCATCACCACGAAAGAATGGATGAAGGTGGGTTTGCCTGTCATGGTGATCACCTGTCTTACAGCCACGGTCTTCATGATTCTCTTCCACAGTTCGCTCTACAGTGCTTAGGGATACAGGCTGCACCACTCGGCGGCAGCATCAAAACGGTCCACGTCTCCAAGAGGGCCATGCAGGAGTGCGATGCTTGTGGTCTCCTCTTCGGTGGAGCCGATGAATGCCCCTCATGCGCGAGTCGGGTATCTCACACAGCGCCCGAAAATATCGAGGATCCTCGTCACGGCCGTCCCACAGGCCCACTTCCGGGAGAATCCGCTCTGGATGACGCGATTTCAGGCATCGAGGGGTTGGATATCAGCATCTCACAGAACAACCAAACAAGTTCTCCATCCTCACTCCCATTCCAGGTTGGTGGGAAGGGGCAGGCCTCGTCCACTCTGCCATTTGGCGTTGGAGCACCAGCCGGCATCATCATCGAGAGTGAGGATGATCTCCCACAAGACACGCTTGTTGAAGCAACACCGATATCTCAATCGCAAAATGAAGATCCCTGGGCCTTGCCTGAATTGGAACCACCCCCTATTCTTCAAGCTTCAATCAACACTGTAGAGATGCAGAGTGAACCTCCATTGATGGTGTTGCAGGCTCGCGTGGTCGCCACCGAGGAGGAACAACTGTCCGACTCCCCTGTCCTCGTCGAAAATGCCTACCAGATCAAAGCCGCAGCCTTCGATGCTGAACACGTTTATGCTGTTGACGAAGACATTGTCATCCATGATTTCGGCGATGAACACCAAGTCTCTGAGATTGTTGTCAATTTCGACGAACTCGTTGATCCTGCCGAACAAACTGTCCGCTTCAATCCCGAGATGCTCACTGAAGGGGAACCAGAATTGATGCCCGCGAAAGCATTGCCAATTGATGATGGCGGGAATGCCCATATCGCCGGCCACTCAATCGCAGCATTCGAAGCTCTGGGCGAGGGCCGTTGGAAGGATGCTGCTGACGGATTCAGAATCGTCTGTAATTCATTGCCGGGAGATTCAGCAGCCCTGAACGATTTCGGACTTTCGCTTCTCCAATTGGCCATTCAGGTACACGAGACAAACCCGACTGCAACTCCAGCAGAAGAGCCCCATTTCGAGGCTGCAGTTCTGGCGCTTCGACAGGCTGCACAACAAGACAAGCACAATTCGACCATCCTGTACAATTTGGCAACCTGTTTGGCGACTTGCGGTCGTCATGGCGTGGCCACTCGTATTTGGGATGCGACAATATCACTATCATCTGAGGATTCCGCACCGTTGAATGGGAAGGCAGTTTCCCTCATCGCATTGAACGAATTCGATGCTGCATCAGCCCTCTTGATGCGTGCCCGGGAAATATCTCCTGCCGAACAGATCATCCTCCGCAATTTACGACGTCTTCGGCCGACGGTTTAATCGTCAATAATCGCCTACTGACTGGGAAGGGTGAAATTTCCTCTCTTCTTGGCCCGCAGTCCCTCATTTTTTGCACCCCTGACTTCCCGAACCATTCATATACGGGAGGTCGGTCGGCTGGATGCTTAAATGTGCACCCCGGTAGCCTTGACTATCGTGGGGAAGAGGTGGAGACCGTCCCGCCCCGTGGGGGAGACGGGGTGGTCTGAGATACCAGAATCGACGTTTCTGGACACCAGAGGACTCACACAGATGTGTGTGGAAAAAAATCATAATTGATGCTACAACCTGACTGGGGGATGGCTCGGCTCGAGAGCTGACGAAGGTCGTGACAAGCTGCGATAAGCTACGGGGAGGCGCATGAATGCCTTGGATCCGTAGGTCGCCTAATAGGACCTCCTGACGCAAGTCGTCATTCCCAGATATACATGGGAAAGGGAACCCACCGAATTGAAGCATCTTAGTAGGTGGAGGAAAAGAAATCAAAGAGATTCCGTGATTAGTGGCGAACGAAAACGGATAAGTCCCCCTTCGGGGGGGAGAACAAA
>CAXEUI010000277.1:0-2116 GCA_963999335.1 uncultured Candidatus Poseidoniales archaeon | reverse complement strand
CATCGACTGGCCGTCCGGACCCCGGGCATCGATGACCATGGTCATGTTCGACGACGTGGCGCTGCCGGTACCGGTCAGCGTCATACGGGCTTCGCCCTCCCCTTCGGCGCTGCAATTCATGATCGCATCGATACTGCCCCCGTCGGCATCGAATTTCTCGAACGTGCAGTCAGACCCGCCGTCTTGCGCCTGACGCGCCATCTCTTCGAAATAGATTGCGCGTCTCGCATCACTGCGAAGGCCTCCACTGCCCAATAGGAGTCTCATGCGTCGGTCTCCAGTGCTCTAGAATCAGCCATGAGGCTGCTTGCTGACTGTGCGATGAGAGGATCTGAATCTTCAGACAATGATGGCAATATATCCACGATGGATTCTGGAATCGGGCGACCGTGGAGATGTTCCAATATGCGAGCACGGGAGGAAGGTCTCCCATTCAGCAACAAATCGTGGCGGATGACGTCGGCCTCAGGTTCTCTACGTGAACGAAGCAATTGTGGCAACAGCAATGGATCTGTGCTCTCGCGTGCAGCATCGACAACATCGTTCCATGAAAGCCAATCAACGTCATCGAAATTTTTCGCGATGAGATTTCGCATCGCCGAATCAGGATTTGTACAAAGACGTGCAATCGTCGAGGTTTCTCCCGATTCAATGAGGTGGGGCAATCGTAATTTCGCGGCTTTGTTCCGCAAAGGTCCATCCAACAATTGATTGAGGAGGGTCGGAGAATGGCCAAGAGACATCATCTGATCAAGGGCCGCTTCACGGACTCGAAGGTGCTCATCGGAGAGCATTCTCTCAAGGATGTCAGTATCACCCGAATGAGAGGTGGCCATTTTTCGAATCACATGGTCTTCGTTCTCAATGGCCACCGGAATGGTGCCTGCATCCACCTTCAGACGAGATTTCCAGGCCTCCCGGCGAACTGAATTTTCCGTATCAGAGCAAAGCGTGGAGAGAATCGGAAGGGCTTCGGTCCCAACGCGAGGAGCGAGTTCCGCGGCGAGGTGTCGCAATCGCACTTCGCTGCGCACTGAAAGCATGACCACCTCCTTGCGATGACTGGAATCAACCCAACGACGAATCGCATCAATCGCCTTCTCGACGAACCAATCATCATCCACCTCAAGCAGTTCGATGAATGCGGCCAATGAAGATGAATCATCAATCTCAAAAAGTCGGCGAACAGCCATTCTACGCTGTCGCACATCCTTGTGCTTCAGCCGTTCAAGTTCGAATTGCAGCATCGGACCCAAACAGAGGGGAGAACATCCCATGTATAGCGTTCACGGGACAAGGTCGCCGTGTCGACCAAAGCCACCGACGGACTCTTCTTCATCGTCTGCATCAGGGTGACCCGGTTGCATGAGGCGAACATCGAGCAGTGTGATGAGTAACTGCCAGACATCCCCCAGCCAATCCATCTCTGCCGTGAGCAGATCGACAATGGGGTGTACCTCATCCACCCAGATATCTGAATCGAGTGCCCAAGGAGGTTCATCTTCCAAATCTGGTGGACCAGGCAATGGTTCCAGATCGTCTGGCAATTCATCCAAGGCGGATGAGAGACGATTCAATCGCTCAGAGATTTCTTCAGAGAAGAGGTCAATCTCATCACCCAGAATCGCAGCCTCCCGCAACAACTCGGCGAGATTTTTTGCAGTGAGAGGTTCAGGTTCGGTTTCGGCGATATCAACAGGACCGAACAACACACCACCAAGATCAGTATCGAGCCAATTCTCTCCTGTACGTTCGCGCTTGACCAAGTGCTGAGAGAACCGACCTCCGAGCGGTGCGACGGTGAAACCACCATCTGATATTCTAGATTCAAGCCAGTGTGGAAGTTCAGTGAGAGAACCGGTCACAAGAACGCGATCGAGGGGGTCGGGTAATTGAGGGGGACAATGTGTCAATTGACGCATTTTTCGAACACGGACGGTGTGCGTTTCCGAGACTGAAGAAAGTCGATCTCGAACGTGATCGACCACTTCCCTTGAGGGGTCAACGACCACGACACCACCTTCGGGACCTACGATGTGCGCAACCAGAGCCGCGATGTATCCACCTTTGGCCCCTAAGATGAGCACCTCTTGCCCTGGAGCCAATTCAAGATGAT
>CAXEUI010000276.1:0-2117 GCA_963999335.1 uncultured Candidatus Poseidoniales archaeon | reverse complement strand
ACTGCTTGCTCTGGTGTCAGGCACTTGAGATCTAATGCGTGGATTTCAGATGGAATATACGGTTTCAAATGACCGAGTAATATGCGTTGACGAGGCAAGGGCCGCATGCCTTCGAAGGTGGGGCTGACGACACGAACGTGGAAGTGATCCTGCCCACCTGTCAAATCAACGACGGTAATTTCGATGGCATCGGGGACCGCTTTTCGGACCTCGTCCTCCATCCACTCAACGGTAGGCATGTTCCTCGGTTATCTCCGTTCTTCTTGAACCCTTTTCATCCGTTGAGAGCCTGTTGAATCTCAGAAAGGTTCTCTGCGATGGTGCCTTTGTCGTTGATTAGACCTGATCCCACGACTGCGACCTCGATGCCCCAATCGGCCACCTGCGCCACATTGTGAGCCTTGATTCCACCATCGATCATCAGTTTCGTGGCGCGTCCACCCGATGCGATTTGAGCGTCGATAGCTGCACGGAACGTTCGTGACTTGCCTTCCATTTCGGACATGAATGATTGGCCTCCCTTTCCAGGGACCACACTCATGATGAGAACGAGATCCAAGTTCGTGAGGTGAGGGAGAATTGCAGAAGCGGGTGTCGCCGGATTGAGCACGGCACCCGCTTGACATCCGCGCCCGTGTAGATTGTTGATGAGTGCAGGAATGTCTTCGACCGCTTCAACATGGAAGATGACGAGGTCGACGCCTGCATCCACATACTGTTCCCAGTTCTCTTCGGCGTTGGTCACCATCAGATGGCAGTCAACGAAGATGTCAGGCCCCACGCGTTCCCGGATGTTCTTGATGAGCGCGGGTCCGAACGTGATGGTCCGATTGATCACCCAATTGCCATCCATGACGTCCAGATGAATCCAATCGATACCGGCCGCAATGGCCTCATCCATGGTCTTTCCAATCTCGCAGAAATCTGCGGTGAGAATGCTTGGAGTGATAATCACGAGAGGCGCCCCTGATGTAACCGAAGAGGACTCGGTTCTCAAGTCTTGACCTATTGAATTGACGGACATCAGGTTGATAGGGCGTCAAGAGAGCGAGGGGGATGGTGACCATATGGCGGGCAATCTCGTTGAAGCGACAGATGCTGATTTTGAAGCGGTAACGACTGGAAATGAGTGGGTTCTCGTTGATTTCTGGGCTCCTTGGTGTGGTCCTTGCAAGATGATTGGGCCTGTATTGGAACAAATCGCCGCCGAAAGGGAAACTCTCACGATTGCAAAGGTCAACACCGATGTGAACCCATTGACGCCTGGACGATTCGGTGTCAGAGGGATTCCCTACTTGGTGCTCTTCCACAATGGTCAGCCCGTGGATCAGAAAACCGGTGCCATGCCGAAAGCGAGTTTCGATCAGTGGCTCAATACCCACATGGAATAATCCGACGTTTCAGAGGGTAGCGTTAGCAGCGACCCACTGAAAGCCCATTGACTCAACGATTCCGAGTCAATGGGTGTTTTACACGAACCCTTTGTCTTAAACAGATTCAAATAATGAACAGAAAATCAGGTGTTGACACACATGGAGAACACTGAAGAAAACAGAGCCAAGATGAATTCCTTTGAGGGTGAAGTCATGAATGTCCACCCACCTATTGAAGATTATGATGGAAAGATGCAGAGTCGAGTTGCCATTGAGGTGATTGAAACCTTCGCACATGGAATCGAGATTAATGTTTTCAATCTTGATGTCATTTACCAGAATTCAGTGGGGTGGGATCTTGGGACATATGAGTGGGAGGAAATCGATTGTACTGATTGGAAGTTCTGGGGCCGCACTAAGGATCAGGTGAACAATCAGCCTGAAAGTGGTCCGACTATGTTTGAAAAGACTGGCCAGACGAAGGATGAGCTTTTGTTAGCGATGCTTGAGGATGGCCACGAATTCATTTGGGAAGGCCTCGTTGAAATGGAGTGAATGGGGGGCCCACGCGCTCAAAATGAGCGGATGGGTACGGTCGCGTGAGTTTTCCATCAGAGGGTATCGCGAGGGGTAATTTCAGGCATTAGTATTTGGTGTCAGCACTATTGGGAAGAATTGAGAGAGATATTATGACAAAAACAACGAAGGAAAAAATCATATTTTTCTCATTGATTATATTTGGAA
>CAXEUI010000275.1:0-2130 GCA_963999335.1 uncultured Candidatus Poseidoniales archaeon | reverse complement strand
GCGCCCCATGGCTTCCATCCAAAGGATTTCCGAGCCGCCTTCAAGAGTCATGCCGGGTTCCAGAGGAAGGATGAGGGTCTCGTATGTTTTGTTATCCATAGCATGAACTTCATCACCTACAATGTGGGTAATGATAGCTGAACCTTTTTCGATCAATGGTACGCTGATGGTATCTGTAACAGGCGCCACATGGCTCGTCTTTTGATTGGTAAAAATATCTTCAAGTTCAATTCGTGCTTTGGCTGCACCGTGCTTACCGGGCTTGCGTTTGGTCATACTGAGAATCTTGTAGGCATTTTCTTCAAGTGCGACATAACGGCCCACTTTCAGTGTTCGAACTTCCACTCGTGTAGTGCCAGGCATGGGTATCAATTCGCTTCCATCAGTCCCGACTTATCAGGGTTCGGGAACCCAAGGTCAGAATCGTGCACCCTCCACGGAACACTGGTGATGATGGAATGTTCAGTAGGAATAGAAACCTTGACCAGATTTTCGGCCAAGTTTGCCTTCCGAAACCATCTCAACGAGCAATGGTGCAGGTGCATATTTATCGTCGCCAAGACCCTCGTGCAGTACATTCATGATGTGTAGAACCGTATCGTTTCCAATCAAATCAGCCAATGCCAATGGTCCGATAGGGTGGTTCATTCCAAGTTTCATGATTCCATCGATGGCTTCGGGCTCAGCCACTCCATCCTGAAGAGTCAAGATGGCTTCATTGATCATCGGGCAAAGGATGCGGTTTGAAACGAAACCGGGGGAGTCGTTGCAACATAATGCGGTTTTTCCCATCTTTTCGCTGGCTGCAATGACGGCATCTGTCACAGCAGTTTCGGTTTCTGAACCATTGATAATCTCAACGAGTTTCATGATGGGCACTGGATTCATGAAATGCATCCCGATGACCTTGTTGGGGCGTGATGTGGCTGCGGCGATGTCATTGATGCTGATGCTGCTCGTGTTACTCGCAAGAATGGTGTCGGGTTTACAGATCTCATCGAGTTCTGCAAATGTAGAGAATTTCAATTCTGGAATCTCGGGTATGGCTTCAACGACGAGGTCCGCATCGGCAGCTGAACTGCGATGGACCGAGGGGGAGATTCGGGAAAGTGCGGATGCGGCTTCTTCCTCTGTCATTCTCGCTTTGGAAATCATTTTTTGCAATGACTTCTGAATGTTGGCCATGCCATTGTCGACATAATCCTGCTGAATATCGATCATTGTGACCTCATAACCCGCACAAGCAGCAACCTGTGTGATGCCATTCCCCATCTGACCAGCGCCAAGAACAGCAATCCTCTCAATGCTCATGCTAAGGTCGAGCGAACGTCGATTCATTAACCCCTTCGGGTCGTCTCTTCGACCAACATATTCTGGACGAGGGTTGGTCACTCACCGTCGAGTTCTGCCCAATCTTCCATCTCTGGCGTGCGGAACCACCAGACATCTTCATCGTACCACCACTCGCATCCATTCTCATCGACCTTGTAATTCGGGTCATCCTCTAGAGACAATTCCTCTTCAGAATCTCCCACTGATTCGAGAGGTTTATCATCATTTGAATGTACTATAGAACGCTTTCTTGGCCCTTTCTTTGGCTTTTTCAAGAGCATGTTCGTCCCACCACCGATCGCAATGAGTAAAATGACCAGTGCGGCAATCAGAATCCATGCAGTCGCGCTCAAGCCACCGCCTGAATCCCGTGTGACAATTGGAGAAGTGGTATCGTCTCCCGTATCATCCCCAGCGGGGTAAATGTCATCTGGACACCCTGGATTCTCAAGATTCTGTAGTGAGTTCGCATGGAGTGGGCAACGGTCAGGGGTGCGGGCACCGGGCACCAATTGACCGGGCCACGAAAGGTTCACGCGCATTTCGTCATCTTTCCAGAGAATGTTCGCATAGTTGTCATAGTAACCATCCCCATCGGTGTCATTCCACTGTGTCCCGATGTTGGGAACGATGTCCTCGATATTGGCCCAACCGTCGCCGTCGCCGTCGATGCAGCCTCGCAGATTCCCCGTGGATGTGCCCTCTTCGTTCGGACAATCATCCCCATTGGTTCCAGATGGATTGTTTCCAAATCCATCCCCATCAGTATCGATGGTCTGAGTCGGGTCGAACGGGTAC
>CAXEUI010000274.1:0-2135 GCA_963999335.1 uncultured Candidatus Poseidoniales archaeon | reverse complement strand
CGATTCGTCCTTCCCATACCTCATCTGTCGGATTGTAGAGTCGGACCACGGTTCCATTGCCATCTGCGGCCGGTTTCAGGCAGGCGACGATCGGCATTGGACCGGTGCCCACGAGTCGAATCGGTTGCAGCCGTAGACCACGGGCACCATCGGTACAGACTTCATCAAATTCACCATCGAGTTGTGGCTTTGGCAGGGCCGAGATCAAGCTCGCTTGACAAGCGTAGGTCTCTGCAATCAGGTGAATTCTCGCATCTGCCCACGAATCCTCGTAGGCCATGATGGCCCAGCGAGTGCAATGTGCACCTTTGCATTGAGCGCCGGGCGCTTCAAAGACCGGTCCTGCACGGTTTCTTCGGCTTGCGAATCCATCTCTACTGAGGTGCCCAGTTGCCCGCAACAATGTCACCGCGAGGGTTGTTCCATCTTCCCCCGTCATCGCTTCATACTCATTGGAGCCCGGGCAGAACAGCGCCACGCCACCCCCGCTCTCCTCTGCCATCAACAAATCACTGAAGTGGTGGGTGGGAACATGTGGCTGTTCCCAGTCCGGGTGATGAGGCCAATTGGCCGGACGTTCGATGATATCGAAGGCCGCACCTGCAAGCACATTCTTCGCATCCACACCCGTCGGAACATGCAATCTCAAGCGATGATCCTCACCTGCATTGTTGACCCATGTCTCTACTTCGACCAGTGACTGCCCGCTTCGCAAGGTGATGTAGTGGTCAATGCTGTTCCATTCCATCTCTTCGCTGCGTTTCTGTGTTGCATCATCGAACCGTGCAGGCAAAGCCCAAGCGATGTGAAGGCGAACCGTCGCCGTCCAGTCATCTTGTTGTTCAATGGTGAGGAATACCTCCCGATTCGTCTCATCGGTGTCGGCAAATCGAGCATCGGTCGCCAAGACGCGTTCGGTCATCTTGGACCCACGCCCCTCGGCTTGTGGTATCGGATGTCCACCTGCCGACCAATCGTAGGAATCTCCAGCATCCTCCGAATCTTCGAGGCGACCCGCGCCCACGATGTGGCGCCCTGTTGCATGGTCCATGATGTCGAATCGTCCGTCGGCCCGGAACAGAACTCTGACCAATCCATTGTCCATCCAATCGGTGCGTCCGAATTCCCCGCCGAGATTGACAGGTTCTCCGGGCAGATTTGTGGTGCCCCTTCCAGGCATAATATGAGCGACAGAAAGTCCAGGAGGAAGACGATGAACATGAATTCGTCCGATGATTCGAGGCAATTCCACATTGGCCACCCGGTCGTCGTGAACGTGCAGATCCCAAGATTTGGGCGTAATCTGTAGTCCCGACGTCTGAATCATACAATCTCCTGAAGGTGCAGCCATCAGTATCTTGACGGGCAAGCCATGGTCGAGCCAACAGCGGAATTTCGGAACTGCGAGATCAATCATCAGTGAGCCTGACCAAGCCTTGGCGAGTGGATTGTGCAACAATATCGGAACTGCATCCCGATCATCATGACTGAGATCCATCTGTCCCCTGATTTCCATTCGCACATCTTCTTCGAGCATCGCGCTCACTTGCTGGGCGTGCTTGAAGCGAACCTCCATGTCCTCGTGCGTCTCATCAACACTGCATCCACAGATGTCATCATGCGGATGATTGCGGAGGACTTCTCTCCACGCAAGATCCAGACGTTCACCACGGAATCGCCCTCCATGGGCACATGAAATCGCGCTCAATTGCTCGACGCGGTCTCGCAGGACTCGCATCGTTTGATCATTGGCTCGTTTGAGATACAATCGTGCGCTGAACACCCCTGAGAGAATATTCCGGTCCCAGCCCGAGTGCAGTTCACCTTGATATCGGAAGATCTTCTTCTTGCCAAGCCAACCCTTCAGAGCCTCGATATAGGCGGGGAATGAAGAATGTTCGAACTTGATCTGTCCATTGAATTTCTGACTGGCTTTGCCAATCAACATCGGCAATGTGGGTTGAGGATGTGTGTGGTCGCTCCCCTGTCCAAACAGCAAGACATCGGGTTTCCATCCAATCGATTCATGTTTGTCCAGTAGGCGTTGCATGTGCCCCATCGCAGTGTCGATGTCGACATCGAGGCCATCCTTTCTGTCCAGAGGTCGCTCTTCAAAGCCCCAAGCCATGAGATTT
>CAXEUI010000273.1:0-2159 GCA_963999335.1 uncultured Candidatus Poseidoniales archaeon | reverse complement strand
TCTGGTTGAAGGGACGATGTCGCTGAATACGGCCTGGAGATTGTGTGCAATATTTCTGACGATGCTGATCTTCGGTGCTTGGAAATTGAATGAGGTAGCCCTTGCCATGAGTTGGTTACCTGTGCTTGTGTTCATCGTTTATCCTTATACAAAACGAATCACATGGGCATGCCACCTATGGCTCGGTTTGTGTCTGGCCCTCGCGCCAGCCGGAGCCTGGCTCGGAATTGTCGGTGGGGAATTGGGATGGGCAGCCATCACCGAACTACATTGGTACCCAACCATTTTCTGGATCTCTCTAGGTGTGGCGTTCTGGATTGCAGCATTCGATCTCAATTACGCATTGATGGATATCGAAAGTGACCGTCAACAAGGCATCCAATCATTCCCAGCAAGATTCGGGGCGCAACACACGCTTCGAACCAGTGTTCAGTTGACCCTCTTGTGGTTCGCCTGTTTCGCAATTTCAAATCCTGTCGATGAGATTACATTTCTGGGAGCAGCCCTGCTGATGTGTGTGATTAATGCGGGCGTCATCATTGCTCAGAATAGATTGGCTGATTTCCAGAAGACCTTCTACTACACCAGTGTCGTCACCGGTTGGGTTCTCCTGGGAGGATTGATGGCTGCATGAGTCAAGATGTGGATCCATTCGATCTCTCGAAAGCACTGGAAGGGGCTGCAAAGTCCCACCTTGACCCTTCAATCGCAAAATTTCAGCTTCAGGCCGAATATGGGTTGGCGGGCGAACAAGAATCTGCAATTGAAAAAACGCTTTCTCAATTGAGAAATTCTCAATCAAGATGTGTGATGCTGGGCGTGACGGGTTCAGGAAAGACCTTCGCCATGGCCAATATCATCGAAGCCCTGAACATTCCGACATTGATTCTCTCTCACAACAAGACATTGTCACGCCAACTCTGGCAAGAGATGTCTGGATTATTTCCGGAAAATGCTGTCGAATATTTCGTTTCACACTATGATTACTACCAGCCCGAAGCTTACCTGCCCAAGAGAGACCTGTACATCGAGAAAGAACTCTCGATGAATGAACGAATCGAACAAGAACGCTTCTCAACAGTTGCTTCTCTGGTTTCTCGACCCGATGTATTGGTCGTGGCAACAGTTTCGGCCATATATGGTCTCAATCCACCCGAAACATTTCTGCAACAACATGTCAGATTACATGTTGGACAGCAGGTCGAGCCCCAAGATGTTGTCAAGGAATTGGTTGGACTTCAATACCGTCGAGTCACGGGTGAAATCACACGTGGTGAATTACGCCTGAGGGGTGAAGTTCTTGATTTGTGGATGCCCAGTAGAGATGACCCATTGCGCATTCGATTCGATCTGGAGGGCATCACTCGAATCCAAGTCTGTGAGGCAGTATCATGGGAATCTATCGATGAAATCGAGGAGGTTTGGATTCACCCTAAGGAATTCTTCATGACGGGGCCAGAGCGATTTGAAAAGGCCTTGGAGGATATTGAATTTGAACTGCAGGGGCGAATCGATTTCTTCGAAAAGGCAGGAAGGGATTTGGAAGCGCATAGACTAGAATCGAAGACCCGATACGATCTCGATCTGCTTCGTGAAATCGGTCATTGCCGTAGTATCGAGAATTATTCTATGCATTTTGATGGGCGTACATTTGGAGAACGCCCATACTGCCTGCTCGATTTCTTTGCTGCCTGTGCCCAAACCTTCCATGGTTCCAAGGAGAAGTTCCTTGTAATCATGGATGAGAGTCATGTTACATTGCCGCAATTGGGAGGCATGTATCACGGCGATAAATCAAGGAAAGAGAACCTGATTGAGCATGGATTCAGATTGCCATCGGCCGCAGATAACCGACCATTGATGGGTCATGAATTCCAGTCTTTAGTTCCTCAGATACTCTATGTGAGTGCGACACCAGGGGAACGTGAATTGCGACAACTCTGCGAAACAACTGGACAACCCATCCAAGAGGCAGATCCCAAGGAAAAAAGGAAACCTCTACTGAAAGATGCTCTGGGAGAAATCAAAGGAATCGCTCGAATGGAAATTCGACCCACAGGTCTGTTGGATCCAGCCATCGAAGTGCGTCCAACGGAAGGCCAAGTGCAGAATCTACTCGAGGAAATCACATCATGCACCCAGAAGAATGAGCGAATCTT
>CAXEUI010000272.1:0-2163 GCA_963999335.1 uncultured Candidatus Poseidoniales archaeon | reverse complement strand
TCTGTTGGCCGATTGCAACCCAATGTGTCCTGACGCGCGCGCGGCTGCGTTCGCGACCGAAGCGGTGAGTGAGTTGCTGGACCGCGAGATTCCGTTGGGTGAGTTGTTGGAGGATGCGCTCAAGATTGAGGAGAATGTGCGCGAGATGTTCGAGCGATCACAATCGATGCTACCGGCACCCGAAGGCTACGATGTTAGCCAATCAGGCGATGACCCCATGGTCAACTGAGGATTGGGGTTCACACACAGTTAAGATTGCCAGTCCTTACGAAGTTCCATGCACGCAAGCGTGAACGTCAACGGCACCGAACTTCAGCCCTGTTCGACGGACCCGATGACCGGTTGGTATCGCGATGGCTGTTGCAATACCGATGCCAACGACTTGGGCTTGCACGTCGTGTGTTGTATTTTGACCGATGATTTCCTTCAGTTTGCACGTTCGAAGGGCAACGATTTGATTACGCCCGCGCCTCAGTTCAATTTTCCAGGATTGAAGGCAGGGGATCGCTGGTGTGTGTGCGCTCAGACTTGGTTGGATGCCGCCAATGAGGGTGTGGCTTGTCCGGTGAGTCTGGATTGTACACACGAGGAAGCGTTGGCTGTGATTCCGATTGATTTGTTGGAAGCGCACAGTGAGTAATGCGCAGCGCCTCAGTAGAACGGATTGGTTCCTGCTGCATGATCGGTGACGTCAACGACACCCGTAATGCCCTCAACCTCATCCATGATCATGACCTCAATGCCCTGTTTCAGCGTCACATCGGCCATGCCGCAGCCCTGGCATCCACCACCAAAGGAAATCACAGCCTGACCCTCGTCAATGCCAATCAGACTCACCGTGCCCCCATGCGAAGCCACAGCGGGATTGACCTTCGAATCAATCACTTCAGCCACAGCCTGTTCAGTGGGGTCCGCCCACAGTGGATTGGGGTTGTCAAAGTGGAAGCCGCCACCCATCAGACTTTCTTTGAAATCAAGGGTTGCACCATCCATGTGCACTGCGCTCTTCTCAGCAATCGAGACGACCACACCATCCACCTCGCAGATGACATCATCCTCAGGTGCATCACTCTGTGAGATCAGTTGCAAATCGTACTGGAATCCGTTGGCACCCCGGCCTGTGATGGCCACGCGAAGCACCAGCGTATCGGCCTCATCCGCTTGTGCAGCAAAGCCCGCCAACTTCTCTTTGGCCAGGTCGGTGATGGTCAGCATGGGCTCCCCTTCTGTTTGATGCGTGCCGCCACGGTCCTTTGAATATGTGTATTCATCGATATTGAAACAAAAAAAAGCCCCCCGGGGGCGCCGAAGCGCCCCCGAGGGACAGGTGTGTCATTCTAGGGGTTTACAATCCAATAGGTTTGACTTCAGATTCCACCAGTGAAGCGGCGTCGAACGAAGCCTGCTCCAAGCAGTGCAATGGTACCGAGTGTTGAGCCAACCGCAGCCTCGCCAATATCGACAATAGCGCCGCCGTCTTCATCCTCAACAAGAGGCTTGTCCATGACGTCGCTGATCTTCTTCATCAGCGGCTTGTCCGTAGGTGCCTTCTCCAATGGTCGGAGATCATCGATTCTCTCAGCATCCACTCGAATTGGGCTGTGTCGTGGACCGGTGTCCCCGATTTCAGGGCGCTCCATGTCGTCCAGATCATCTAGACCATCATCGGTGTCATCGTGGCAGTCTTGTACCTTCCACTTGCCTTGGTAGACACCGCCGGTGCCCGTGTCGTTGAGTTCGTAGTGACCCTTCAGCATCCCGTGCATGGGATCAACATCTGTTCCGATGGTTCGCCATTGTGCGCGGAAGTGACCGTTTCCGTAGCCACCAGCCCACTCTGCAACCGTTGTGCCGTTGACAGCCGCCATGCCGTGGACGTTGCCATCAGCATCGAAGGTGCCCCACATGTTTGCAATCACATCTCCGTCCAAGTTCATGACCAGGCCGCGAACTGTGCCGCCGCCGTCATCATCAACAGTGAATATGCCGCGGATTGTTCCGCGTGCACAGCGCTCATCAACATCAGGTGGTGATGGCATCCAGTTCCAGATGACGATTCCGTCGAAGTTGGCCAGACGTGCTCGAAGATCCTCGAGCAGCATGGTGAAGACGTACATGTCGTAATCGCCATCTTCGTAGATGACAATAACAGTCACGTCTGCA
>CAXEUI010000271.1:0-2178 GCA_963999335.1 uncultured Candidatus Poseidoniales archaeon | reverse complement strand
TAGTTGGTGGCGCGTCGGACTCATAGGACGGCCTGAAAGGGCACGAGATGAGAGCGATAAACCTCGAAATGTCTGAGACATCCGAAGGTCAGGGGTTCGAGCCCCCTTCCCGGCACCATCTTCATCATGGAGCGTAGCCTTGCCAATCGAACCCACTGCTCAGTTCGTCTTGCCGAACCCATCATAGGCGGTCTTGCACCCCGAAGGGGTGAGTACCATGGTCGACCTCTCTACTGCGATGGCTGCAGCAGCGGTCAGTGAGAAGCGTCGCGGTGGCCGAGATGGAGAGAAGAAGAGGCCCGGGGGCAAGGTCGGCACCGAACCTTTCGACCCTGCGGATCACGTCATCAAAGAGAAGGCCGATGCGGCATCGATGTGGTTGGTCATCTGTTATGCAATCATCATCGCAGCCATCATGCGATACGCAATGATGCCAGCGATGGATGCACCAGCCAATGTATTGTGGGTACTTCCTCTGTTACTGATATTGACGATTCCAACTTCACATCGCGTGATATTGAGTAAATACGCTGATCGTTACACCTTCGGGAATTGGTTTCGGGCCAGTTTCCTCTACACCTTCACTTGGCTTGCCGTTTGCTTCATTCTCGTCAACCCTCCTCTGGCGGATATCTCTGCACCGGAAATTGCACGCCACACCAAACTCGTCGATCTCGATGATCCAGATTGGAATCGACAGATTGAGGACCTCGTCTACGACGAGAATCTCAGTGAACGCAGGTTGGGCCTCGCCTTTGCAGTTCGTGATAATCTGGACGCGACCGATGTTCAGGTTCGTGTGGACATCTCCACGATGGGAGAAACCTTGAATTGGACTGCGATTTCATCCTCGATGAGAGGGAATTGGGACAACTATTCATCCAATGTCTCTGGTGTGACGAGCATACTCACAGATGTGCCCATACTGATTGAACTTCCAGAAGATTTTGAGATTTCAACCGGCGTGTCTTACACCATTGAAATCACATTGTCGCAGACTGGCGATCCGTGGGAATTGGAAGAGCGTTACACCTGGCGATTCACCCTCACTCCCTGAGGTTCACTTTCGCCAATAATCGTGGCACTGCTCCACTTTCACTTTCAGAAGTGTTTCTCCCCCATGCGAACGAAGGTAGACCAGTGGCCCCACCTGTTTCATCTACCGAGGGATGCAAATGCTAAACGAGAATACAATGGAAAGACTGACTGAAATGATGGAATCGCTGGGAAATCGAGTGATTCGGGGAAATATGGGTGTGGCGGCTGACCTGCTCTGCTGGACACCACTCGCTCCGATCATCCGCGCTTCACGGCGGGCCCGAATCGAATCTGAGACTCATGAGATTCGTATGCGAGAAAAAGCCCGTACTCTGTGTGCAGATGCGACTCGCGACCACGAAGATCTTCTGGTTCCCGCTTGGGGCTGATTAAGCGGATAAATTCGTACAGATTGACGCTGTCATCGAATCGAGTTGTAGCGCTTCCCCGCCTCCTTCGACGAGGCGGAAATCGATTTGTGCCATCATCTCTGTGATATCGAGTTTCTGAGTCTCGCTCAGGAACTCTGCATCATACAGAGCCCTGTGGAGCTGATTCACCAAGTCTGTTCCCGCCAGTCCAAACTGGTCCAGAATCGTTCGCAGGCGTCGTCGCGCGGGATGGAACCCGTCTTCTTTGCAGGCGAGTAGGTAGCCGTGCAACTCCTCAGGCGGTGCCGTCGCCGTCGTTTCGTAAATGAGGGCACGAGTGACGTGCGAATCCAAACTTGCGCTGACCTGTAATGCCGTAATCGCTCGTCTGAGATCTCCGAGACTGACATGGACGATGGCTTCACATGCATCCTCATCCAATTCAATTTCCTCTATTTTCGAAACGGCTTGGATTTGCATTCGGACCTGATCGTCAGCGAGTGGCCGGAAACGGAACACCGCACAACGGGATTGAATGGGTTCGATAATCTTCGAAGAATAATTACACGACAAAATGAACCGACAGGTTTCGGCATACTGTTCCATGATTCGCCGCAGGGCCCCTTGAGCATCCGCCGTCAATGCATCGGCCTCATCCAGAAAGATGACTTTGAAGTCAACACCCAGTGGACTGGTGCGAGCAAACTGCTTGACCTTGGTCCGAATGCTCTCAAGCTTTCTTTCGTCACTTGCATTCATCTCCAATAGA
>CAXEUI010000270.1:0-2213 GCA_963999335.1 uncultured Candidatus Poseidoniales archaeon | reverse complement strand
GATTTGGCACTGCTAATCGCAATTGGGGTCAACACCGCATGGATAACTGCGCCTTGGTTGGGATGGGCGGCGGCGACCATGACTTTGCTCGGCTCTTACATGGGTACACAGGCTCAATCTGTGGGCCTCGGCCGCAACTACGGCGGCTTCAGCCGGGCGGATCGACTGGTGACCACCTTTGTCGGCCTGTTTTTGGGTGCAATCATGGCATTTCAAGGGACCGTGGATGTCGCGATCCCAGAAACAATCGCAGAACTCATCAAATTCGATGGAATCAATGCACTGAGTGCTGTTTTGATAATCTCATTGGCCGGCGGTATCTGGACATTTCTGACACGGGCTGCTTCTTCGCGCAAACAACTTCTGAGTGGCGAATAAGTTCCACTTTTCCAACCCGCCTTAAGGCGGGTTTGAAGCCGTCAGGCTCAAATGGGCCACAAGGTCACGCCGAACCCGAGGCGGAGCCATGCGTAAGACGAATTCTTTTGTTTCAGTGCTATTGATTGCCCTGCTGCTAGGATCCCTAATCACTTGGACACCACCGGTTGCTGCAGGTGATGGAGAGGGGGCAGGGACCGAAGATTCTCCTCCTGAAGAATTGCAGGCCCAAAACATCACTGCGTTGTTTGACAGCACGACTGAATCAACAACAGTGTTTTGGAACAATCAAGCGACGACTGATTATCCTCTGATGTTGCAAATGCAACTATCTCGATACTTGGTCTACCGCCACAATGTGCCATTGAACAACTCAGTCATCACCGGTCTCAATCCATGGGCCAATGTTTCGATGTGCCCATCCATCGATGTTGGAACGTGTTCAGCAAGAACATTCCAAGAGACTTATCCACTCCCTGCTGGGACGAATGGAACCTTCTACTACGCCATCGTCACATACTTTGAGAACAACGATGATAACATCACTGGAAACGATTACAGTTACACAATCAATCAACAGATGTACACACCCACACATGTTGGAAATTTCATTCATGGAGAATCCAATCTGAGCGAAGGTGTGTTTGAACTCACCAACGCGATTACAGCACCTTTCTTCGTGCAAGCAAATTACGTTGACAATGCGGGTGCTACAGACATCAGTTGGGTCAACCTGAATACCATCGTTCCAGACAGTCTGCCTGAGGTCGGAGAATTCGCGTACCAAATCTCAGTCTATCGACATCTACAGGCTGCAGAAAGAGAAACATGGGGGACCATCTTCAAGGAACAGATTGCTCAACTAAGTGCTGGTGATACATTCTATCGTCACACCATAGCCCCCGGAACAGACATTGACGCGTACTACACTGTGACCTACTTCTACCTCGGCTATGAAGACGTTCGATTCTTGGGGACGAACACACTTGTAAATTCCATTCACGAGGACAATGTCGCACCCGGTGCAGTTCAGGGTGTCATTGCTTCCTTCGTTGCTGAGCCCGATGGAGGCACTGGAAATACAACGATTTCATGGATAGATCTTGAATTTGAAAGTGATGAAACTTACCACATCTGGCGCTCGGGTTTACCCATCAATGACACGACAGCTGATGGTGTGGAAATGGTCGGGACGGCCTTTGACGAAGACGGAGTCTATCTTCATCAAGTCGAACGTGGGATGTTGGGTCTTGCCTATTATGCAGTCACCGCCTCTGACACGAATGGAAATCACAACAACATCGTCACTGTAAATTCCGCGTTGCAATTTGAGGATGCTGTTGAAGAAGATACCTTCACTCCATGGGTTGCTGAACCCACCAACGTCTTCGCCGAATATCTAGGTGGGGGGCAAACCCAAGTGACTTGGACAGACCAACTTGGTGTAGAGGGAGAACAATATCACGTTTGGCGTTCCAGTGTACGATTGACCTCTCTATCGAATCTAGAATTGGTGGCGGAATTGGTTGCCACGGTTCCAGATTCTGTTGAAACTGTGACCATCGATCTTGATGACGAGATTGACGAACTCATTTACTACTGTGTATCGAGCCTGGCGCGTTACAGTCTCTCGTCGCAACCATACGAGGACCTGCGCTTCATGCAGAACTGTTGGGGTCCAATCAATGAAGATACGAGGAATCCCGACCTCGCATTCCTACAGGATGCGTACATGACGGACCAAGGTGGCGATAAAATCACGCTGCTGCGTTGGGTCAACTCAATGGCTGAACCTTCGTCAGCAAATCAAAAATATGCCTGACGGCGGTATGATC
>CAXEUI010000269.1:0-2219 GCA_963999335.1 uncultured Candidatus Poseidoniales archaeon | reverse complement strand
TTTCATCCCCCGATGAACCCGAACACGATGAAGAGGATGAACTGAAAATCCAATTGAATGAAGTCGAGGCTATACTGAGACCACTTCAGAATGCGTACAAGGCGGCGGAAGACAAGGCGGAAAAGAAACGTCTCGCTCCTGCATTGAAGGCATTGATTGCTGAACGAAAGATCCTCCTGTCGGTCATTTCAGGTGAATCGGATCAGGATGCCTTAGATGATATCCCCGATCGACCCGATGTTCCTCATTATGGTGACACTGACGATGATGATGTTGAGGTGTCAACAGGCGACTTCGCAGATTTCTTCAATATCATCAATCAATTGCTCGGCGATATGCCAGAGGACTGGGTCAATGATTTCGTCCAGAGCAAGGGATTCGCATTGTTCCAAGAGGTTGGGGCAGACCCTGACGGGGCCAACGAGAAAACACGCAAGAAATTCTTCAATATGATCAACAATGAACTTGGAAGTATGCCCGATGACATGCTCGATGCATTCGTCGCTTCTCCAGAGTTTGATTTGTACAAAACCATCGGTGAAATGTACGGAGCGTGAAAATGTGGGACTCCTAGAGAAAGCTGGCAAAATGAAAGATGAAGAGAAGCCCAAAAAGGCTGTTGCAAAGTCGAAGAAGGCTGAACCTAAACCCGTAGCCGCCAAGGCAAAACCATCTCGTAAAGAGAAGGCGAAACGTGAACCACGTCAGAAAAAACAACGTGAACCTCGTCTCATGCCGGACGAATTTGAACTCGCTGGCCGTGCTGCCAGGGGTGCCCGCAGATTGGTCGATTTCATTATCTCATATTCTGGAATTCTGGCATTGGTTGCATTCACTGCGTCAGGGGCCTTCTTCGATCCAACGTTGCTATTGATGGCTGCAGTAATCCCACTGTTGCTGAACATGATCATATTGCCCATGAAAACGAATCGAACTGTGGGAATGTTCCTGACTCGTTCACGATATGTTACTTCAAAGGGGGGTCATCCGCATTGGACTCACCTATTCTTCTCGAATTTGACCGGCTTATTTGTCATGATTGGACTTGGGGTCTTGGCAATGGGTTCTGGAAGTTTATCCGATCCAAATACGAAAGCGGCCGGGACTCGAATGCTCATGATTGCGGGCGTAATCTTACTCATTCCATTGGCTGATTATGTCGTGACCAAATTGCGTAAGGCAAATGGTCAAAACCAAAACATGTACGATGCAATCTATGGTTGCTGGTATGTCGTTGCTGAACGTGCCGAAACTGGTGAAAATCGATGGATGTCACGTCTTGAATCACTCGGTGATTGGGGCGAGAAGAAGGGTTGGTCTGGCTCAGCAGCAGATGATGAGGGTGCAGAAAGCGATGATTGATGATCTCGTCCTCAAAATTCGCCCTATATATCGAGTTGGGGCCAATCCTGCACCCGTTACCTTCACTCAGGGGTTGATGTTCCGTTGAGTCCTGAATCATTGATTATTATTTACGCGACTCTAGCACTCGGTGTCTCATTCATATGTTCAATCTTGGAGGCTGTTCTCCTTTCTACAACTAGTGGGCATGTCGCTGTTTTGCGTTCAGGTGAGAGTCGTACTGCCCCGCTATGGATTCGATTCAAAAAAGACCCCGAACGTCCATTGACGGCCATATTGACATTGAATACAATCGCTCATACAGTGGGTGCATTGGGTGTCGGCACTCAAGTCGAGGCCATTCATGATGGACAATATGCTATGGCCATCGCATCTGCAGTCCTGACCATCGGCGTTCTCTTGTTCAGTGAAATTTTGCCCAAGACATTGGGTACAATCTATTGGAAATCATTGTCAGTACCGAGCGCATACATCCTCAATATTCTCATTTGGCTACTCATTTGGATTGTAGTTCCAATCGAAATAGTTCGTCGTATATTCCCTGAATCCGATCAAGAGACAATCTCGAGGGAAGAACTCGTTGCTCTGGCTGACATTGGTGAAGCAGAAGGTTCGATTGAGGAAGATGAGGAAACTGTCATCACGAATTTACTCCGTTTGAGGGAAATTTTTGTGAGTGAAGAGATGACTCCTAGTGTCGTTGTGACTACGGTTTCTGTAGATTGGACCGTAGATGACGCCAGAAGAGAGATTCCCATCATGATACACGGCAGGATGCCTGTTATCGGCGATTCAATAGATGACATCCATGGTATTGTACTTAGAAGTGAGATTCTTCGCCGTGCTGCAGCAGATGA
>CAXEUI010000268.1:0-2223 GCA_963999335.1 uncultured Candidatus Poseidoniales archaeon | reverse complement strand
TCAGAATGTATCTAGGATACTCTAAAACTCGAGATTGGAGCTTCTTGGATCCATCTTCCATTCCTTGTTGGTTTTTTCCTGCCGATATCGGGAAATCGAGCACCTCCCGCACCTCCAGGACTCGATTTGCTGGCCCCACCTGCGCCACCAGACGAAGTTGAGGAGGAAGCAGACGCACCCCCAGCCCCACCTGGACTCGATCTACTTGCACCTGTTGAAGATAGTGATGATGAGGCTGATGAGCCTGAGGATATCACCGAATCCGTGCCCAGTCTTGCTGGAGGGAAAATCCGAAGCGCATCCGATGTTGATGCAATTCCCGGCGACAAGTTGCGGGGGACACTAGAGGAAACTGAAGATGTCACACTGACCCCCGAAGGGGAAATGGTCAAACAATCGGTGAAGGGTGTGCTGACCCTGATGAATCCGAGTGAAAAAGACAGATTGTGGGATATCGATGTCATTCTCAATGACACCGATTATTCTGACATCGGTTCAGATCTCCCCTTTTCAGAATTGGAAGCCGGGGCCGATCAGAGTCTTGATTACAAAGTCGAAGGACCCCGGATGCTCTGTCTCCGCGAACGTATCGACACGAACCCTTCTCGAAACCAAGAGCGGAGTCTGTCTGTAGTTCGTGATAGTGATGCACAGGATATCGAGTTGGAACTAGAAGTGGAGAACATGGGTCCAGTTCTACTCAATGATGTTGTTGTCACTCGTATATTCCCTGTTGAAATTCAGGTTAGCGAAGGAGACGATTACGAGAAGCAAGGCGATACAGTCACATGGACTGTAGGGCGTCTAGCAACCGGTGAAAGTCGAACACTGTCCATCCCGACTGCGGTGACTGCGGAAGCAGTTGGCTCAATCGATGCAGGACATGCAACGGCAACATACTCAGCGGAAGCCACACTTTCTGGAATGAACTTCAACGAGGTCGATGCGCATTGCCGAGGATTCTCGTATATGGTCGTCGATGAAGATGAACGGCCTGACAATTATCGCTGTCAAGCTGTGTTTGAGAACAGATCATCCTTCACGGTTGACCTGACCAAGTTGACCGTCAGCCAAACCGGTGTCGATGAGAATCTCTTTGAAATCGACGACGTGGAAGACGATGTTCTCCCAGATGGACGCTGGGAGAGTGAGGTGAAGGTGGTTCACTCTACCGAGAAGCCGACATTCAGCCAAGAATTGCTCTACACCGTCCTGCCCAGAGTCAGTCAGAGCACTGAAGGTGCGGTGACATTGCAACCACTGACCATTGAAGTGCTTGAGGCTGCTGTGGAGAAGTCGTATTCCATTGACGTTCTGCGACACTTCCGTCAAACCGATATGTCAGCGACGATGGATATCGAGAATACAGGCTCTGCAACCATCAATCTGTTGCGAATCACTGATGACATTCCGGGAATCTTCACTGCACCTGATGTCGACAGTGTGAAGTCCAGCATAGATGGGAACGAATTGATTCGTGATCAATTCCGAATCGAATTGAAGGAAGGCATTTCTCTTGAAGAGAATCGAACCTCACCTGATGGACCCGGGCATACAATGCTAATCACAGTCGGAACAAAAGGGCCGATTGGATTGGCACCAGGACACAAGATGTGCATCACGTATCCTTTGGTTGCTCCTGACCCCAGTCCCGCAAACGATGTCGTGGCAGGACCTGCTCGTATCGACTTCAGTTCAGAACGATTTGGGCCAGTGGCCACTCGTGGACTCAATGTTGTCCCAGCGGTCAGAGTGACACATCGAAAGGTCAACTATGATTCCGGAAAGGAAGTATTTCCTGCCGGTGGTGCTGGCCATTACGAAGCGATGATTATGTTCAACAATCGTGCCGATTCGGCCCTAGAAGATGTCATCATCCACGATGTCATTCCGGGAGCATTTGAGTTGGTTGAGTGGAAGGTGACCTCGTCAGGGGGTGGCATTGTAAAGTGTGACATGGATGAAGAAGCCACAACAGACGGCAAGAAGATGTCTTGGAAAATCGGTACCGTCGGTCGCGGTGAACGCATCGAAGTCATATACGAATTCAAGGGCGATCCAGATGCGGGATTCAAGGTCAGTGATGCCCAAGAGATCCACGGTATCGACGTTGGTGCTGAAATCGAGGACGATGAGCCACCCGAGGCCATGCCTATGCCCGATCCTGAACCAGAGGAAGCCGCTGAGGAGGAAGCCGCTGAGGAAGAAGCCGAGGAGGAATCT
>CAXEUI010000267.1:0-2247 GCA_963999335.1 uncultured Candidatus Poseidoniales archaeon | reverse complement strand
GATGGCAATATCGTGCTCGACCAATTCAATTTCTCTCAGCAAATCCAGATCACCCAAGTTACAGTGAATCACATCGAGGCGCTTGTGGGCTCCGATTGAGGAGCCGACCAATTCATTCGCTGCTTCAAGATGTTCATCTAGAACCGTGACCCAGCATCCTTCGCCAAGGTATTCTGCCGCCAATTGTTTCCCCAGTGCAGTCGCACCGAAAATCGCAACCCTTGGAACTTCAGGATAGGGGGGTTCTACATGGCCAGCAGCTTTCGATATTCGCTTGAAGGTGTGCTCACCGATTGTGGCAAAGACAAGACGGTCACCGACCTCAATTACAGTGTCATCATTGGGAACGATTGCACTCTCACCTTTCCTGCATAGTGTGAACGCTCTGGGCAAACCATCGATATTTTCCTCAGCCTTTGCAAGCGTGAAGGAGGCCAGATTCGTGGCTTCACTGGTGACTTCCACCTCGACGATCCAAGCATCACCGCCCAATGGCAGAACATCGGTGAGACTGGATGACTTGAGGCCGGCTGTGAGCCGATCGATTGATTCTTGATGTGGGCAAATCGCCACATCGACACCTGACCAACGGGACAATCGTTCTTCTTCATCCTCAATCAGGCCACCATCATGGATTCTTGCGATGGTGAGGAGTGAGGGGCGATTGGGATTTTTGGATAGAGGAATCTCTTCTTCCAATAGGTCACGTGCCAGAGCACATGAAAGCATGTTCCTCTCATCACTGCCCGTAGCGGCAATGAAAACCTGAGCATCACGAATGCCGGCTTCTTTCAGAACCTCGCGACGTGTGACATCACCGAGCAGAACGAAGGCATCGATTGTCTGCGCCTCCTTCACGGCATCTGGCTCCGGGTCGATCAGGACGACGTCCTGACCTTCACTGCGCAGCGCTTTAGCCACGCCCCTGCCGACCTCGCCAGCCCCACCGATGATTATCCGCATATGCAGTCCTCCGGCACCCTTTCGGCCCTTCCTCTCCCTCTTAACTCCTCACTCGCCAATCCGCACTGGAACACGGTATGTTCCACCGGTAATCAGGGGTTCACCAACGGTGTCCCAAGACTCTGTCCAGCAATTTACGCACCCGATAGCCAACGGTCTATAGAAATTATAGGCAGCCTCACCCAAATTACTGGGATCTTCAATCCATTCTGTCAATGTCGTCGGGGTGTGCAATAGCCATCGATTGTTGACAACATCGACTTCACCCTCTACAAAACAACTCGATAGAAGGATGTTATTGGCGTCACACCATTCCTCGTCAAAGGGGAAAATGGCATTGGACCATGCATGCGGCTCCCAACCACTGAATTGTCCATCTGTCATCGGACCGAACTCGTACCATGACGGAATGTTTCGGGTCCGCAACAGGCTCATCCAAGCATTGGACTGTTCATCACAATCACCGCGTTCATCAACGATGCAGGCGGCGCCGCTTCGCGCGGGCGCAAGGCCTTGGCTGTATACGATTGAATCACGAATCTTGATGAAAGCTGCATGGGCGAAGGCGTAGGGGTCATCGATGTCGGCAGCAGCAAGGCTGCTTTCAATCTCATTGGCCAATTCGATTACAACAGAATTCGTGCCATCTATCGCCCAATTGCGACTGGGTCCAGGGTCGCGGTCATACCATTGTTTGTGGGAGCCGAATTGATCATACATCGTGTTCAGATACCCAGAACGTCCGTAGTCATCGTATGTTCCAGAATTATCATTGTCCATCGAAAATGCGCCATGTGTGTTTACACCTAGTGTGAGTTCATCGGGTGCTCTGTCCCCACCCCACCATGTGAACGATGTGCCTATGACGTCATATTTGACGACGAGTGTGATGATTTGTCCAGGCGGTATATCCCCTTGCCAAATGGCGCACCGAGAGACACTGCAACGATTCGAACTTGAACCCACAGGAGGCCAATAAATCTCCGAAGTAGAATCCAAGACAATGGCATTGTCTTCCGTCAGATATTCTTCTTGAATCGGTATAATGACATAATTTTCCCCACCTTCTGTATTGGCAGACATGAAGGTTACCTCCTGCAAATCCTCGACTGTATATTGGGTCCCATCATTCAATTCGAATCCATATTCGGAAATGCCGAAATCTGTTCTCATCGATGGGATCGGCAGCTCATAACTGAATGAGATCGATTGGCTATGTGGGTTCAGTAAGTTCACATTCCGTTGAACCGTATATTCAACGTGAATCGGATACTCGCGGGCCGG
>CAXEUI010000266.1:0-2248 GCA_963999335.1 uncultured Candidatus Poseidoniales archaeon | reverse complement strand
CATAGCTTCAATCGCCTTCATTTCCTCAGAGAGATCGATGTCTAGCGATGCGAGATTCTCAGCAATTCTGTCCGCTTTGCTGGACTTGGGAATCGTGATGCACCCAAGGTCATGACAGAACTTGATGGCCACTTGGGCGGGCGTACATCCCAATCGATTGGCCACATCGATGAGTTCTGGCTCATTCAATTTGTGTCCTCGAGCCAAAGGTGAGTAGGCCATGACTTTCGCACCGACGGCTTCAGTGGCCGCGCGGAGTTCAGGGCGTTGCAACCACGGATTAATCTCGATCTGGTTCACGGAAGGCAGGTAGGTTGCATATTCTCGCATCGCATCCAGATGATGGGCTCCATAATTTGAGACACCGATGGCCTTGACCCAACCCTGTTCCAAGCAGTGCTCCATCCCTTTCCATACAGGCTCGCGATGATCTGTATCCTCAGGGGGAGCATGGACGAGGTACAGGTCGATGTAATCCGTATCGAGATTTTCGAGAGATTTCTGACAGTGTTCGAGAACCTCTTTGAATCCTGTCGCGTGCATTTGTCGAAGTTTGGTGGTAATGAAGACCTCTTCTCGATTGACCCCCGACTCCTTCAGAGCCTCTCCCACTTCGTGTTCATTGCTGTACGCGCGCGCAGTGTCGATGTGTGTATATCCGGCCGCCAACGCAGCCAGACAGGCGGATTTGCATTCTCCGGCTTCAGACATCAGAAAGACACCCAGTCCAAAGGATGGAATCTCATGTGGATAAGATTCTACCCCATCGGGTGAACGATGACTGATGCGCATGCCCGTACGCGAGCGCTGCCTATTCTTGAAACCTACAGAAGCGTGATGAAGAAATTCTTCGCGACCCAAGTGATCATCATCGTCGCCATCATGATCGCCAATGTCATTCTTCCAATCCGCCGCATAAGTTCGCTTCTGGCTTCGTATGCCGCTGCCTCTTCCTCGCTCAGAGGTTCGATTTCCCACGGCTCCATGCCGTTGCGAAGAGGCGGCAGGCTTCAAGTCCGTCGGACGGTCGCAGGTCTGATGGAGGTACAACGCGCAGAGCCACGACCCCCGCGCCCTTCCGCTTCAGTCATGCTCCGTCGCGGCGATGAGATTCTGGTTTGCCATCGTGTTTCCAGTTTACCTGCATTCCCTGATTACTGGGCGTTCCCTGGTGGAGGCGTCAGTCGAGTGGACCAAGCGACCCTCGATTCCCATCCCGAATGGTTCCCACATCGTGATGCAGACGAACGCGCGGCTTTGGTGGCGCTATTGCGGGAAATGATCGAAGAGGTGGGCATTGCTCCCGGTGAAAATGGCCTGGAAATCGTCGATGCCACCCTACGCACGCGAATACTAGGTGACAAAGCAGCATGGGCAATTGCCGTCGATGCCGGCGAACTTCCTCTCAATGATGACGGATTCACTGTCATCAGTGAACGAACGACCCCTCCATTGGCTCCACTTCGCTTCCGCAACCATTTCTTCACGATGAAATGCGATGTCGACCCGATTTTAATCGAAGGAGAGAAGGTTGAATTCGATTCATTTCGATGGGCAACCCCTGAACAGTTGCTCTTTGAATGGCACGCTCACAAAATCAGGTTGCCTCCCCCCCTGATCATGATTCTGCGCGAATTATCTGGCAATCCGTTGGATGATTCGATTGCCAAGATGGCAGCATCACCGCCCAAAGAGAACGTCCGGATCGAATTTGCTCCCGGTGTGGAGTGTTTGCCTTTGCCCACCGCAACCTTGCCACCGGCCACACACACCAATTGCTACATCCTCGGTCTGCCCGGAGGTGAACGAGTCATCATCGACCCTGCGGCAAGAGATGTGGATGCACTCACTCAACTCAGAGAGAAAGTTGAGCGTATGCTGGCCGATGGCTCACATATCAAAGCGACAATCTTCACACATCGTCACTTGGACCATATCGGCGACATTGACGCAATCTCACAGATCTATGACGCGCCCATCTGGGGGAGTGAACAAACCCTCGCGGCGATTTCTTCGCCATCTGAAAGTCGAGTCCTCAATGAAGGCGACTCCATCTGCGTTGACGAAATCACTTGGTCTGTCATCGAGACACCTGGACACTGTCCCGGCCAGATCTGCTTGGTCTCCGAAGCCGGTATCGTATCTGCTGACAACGTCGTCCAAGTGGGAACCATCCTTGTTCCGAGCGGCGAAGGGGACATGACCGCATACATCGAGGGATTGCATCGTCTTCGTGACCTAGATGCCA
>CAXEUI010000265.1:0-2252 GCA_963999335.1 uncultured Candidatus Poseidoniales archaeon | reverse complement strand
GGTTTGAGAGCGATGGTGAAGTTGAACGAAAACGAGCCACATTTCTGGGTCAGCCCATGGGTGAAGACATTCGCACTGACGCCATGGATGCGCTGGAACATCCTGAGAGAGCCGAGTGGTTGTCTGCATTGGTCGCCCCACGCCCGGTATTGTTGCTTTCAACAATCAGCGAAGAAGGCGTGGCAAATCTATGCCCAGTCACCAGCGTCGCATTGTTGGCGAATACCCCACCTTTGCTTGGAGTCTCACTCAGTCAGGATCGTTCAGGACGGCCCAGAGATACACTGGTCAATCTTCGAAGTGGCTCAAAAATCAGTGCCATGGTGCTTCCAGGAACGTGGGATGCGGCCCTGTTGGTGAACGAAACCGCAGAACCCATTCCACCAGAACAAAGTGAATGGGAGGGCCTAGATGAATCGATTGAATCCCCCAATGGATTCCCACCATACCACCCCCTATCAGCGGCCGTTCTTGAGTGCGAGGTGGCAGAATTGCATCCGTTGCCCGATGCGGTTGCCACCTTGGCCATCTTGCGAGTTCAAAACATTCTACGCCCCGATATCGGAACGAAACGACAAATGCCTCCTGATGCGGAAACTTGGAGACCTTTGTTGGCCCAATTCGGACTGAACCGACTCACAGGTGGACCAGATGGAGCCGATTGGTCATTTGAAGTTCGAAGTCACCGAGATTAATCTAGAATTGAGTTCCCACCCAGTTCGTGCGTTTCAGTATCAATTCTTGTCCCTCGGCCCGGAATGAGCAGGAGGCGGTTTGAATCATCGAGGGCAAAAACAGGAAGGCCTCCATAATTGGCCATGTCCTGGACTTGACGGGCCAGTGCACTGCGTTGACTGTCCATGTGCGCCAGACTACTGAGATCGACAATGCAAATGTCGCCTTGAAGCAGTCGAGTAGACATCGGTTCCAATGGCAATCGATGCATCTCATCCGGCCGAATGTAACGCAGACCCCGTCTTGGAACACCTTGCTGGGCGGCTGACCACTCCAACCAACGCTTTGCTCCTAAATCATGGAACTTGAGATCCTTGACTGGCTTTCGCACTGTTTTTCTGACCGGCTTCGGGATGTGGATGGGTTCTCCCTCCTCAATGACGGGCTCAACTTCGATTTCGTCCTCGACAGGTCCCCCCTCGGGGAGTTCAGGTAGGCCGAACAAGTTGTACAGACGACGCCGCATGGGCCCGGCTCAGAAGTCCAGGTCCAAGTCATCTTCGGCTGAAGTAGGGGTCGAAAATGGGTTCTCTGCCGCTGTGGCCGGAGCCGGTTCAGGTTCTGCGGGGGCTTGCTGTGCAAGCCATTGAGCGCCGTAGTAACCCCACTGTTCCTCAGTCCAACCCGGTGGCAGTCCTTCAGCAGGAATCGGTGGGGCACCTGAACTCTCGACAGGAATCGGGTCAGGAGCCGCAGCAACCGGTGGCGACTCTGCTGGTGGAGCAGCGAACATATCTGAAGGAGGAGCGGCCATTGGAGCCTCCTGCTCGACCTCCATGCCCATCGGTTCTCCAACCTGATCCCATGGATCGCCTTCATCGCCGCCGCGAAGCGAGGTCCAAGCAAGGATGCCCAGTAGAGACGCTAGAATCAGGCCGAGGATGACGACGATGGACGAGACCATGCTGCCGCTCCCAAAGAAGCTGAACAGCCCACCGTCACCCTCCATCACGACAAGCGTGTAGTCTTGGGTTGAAATGTCACCATCGTTGTCAATCACTGTCAGACGAATGGTGCGTTCACCGGGTTCGTCGAACTTAATCCAAATCTCCATGACCGTCTCATCGATGTCATTGTCAGCATATCCATCATCATCTGAATCCACAGATGTGTCAAGGTCCCACTCATATCTCAAATCGGGTTGATCACTGACTGTGTCCGTTGAGAGGTTGCCCGAAAGGCCAAACATTTCATCGGCTTTGGGCGTGGCAGTACTTACCCAAATATCAGCGTCTGGGGCGCGGTTGCGGACGGTGAAATTGAGACTCTGTGAAGTATATTCATAATCATCATCGGTTACATGGAATTTGACATGCTTGAGTCCGGATTCAGTCCAAGTATGACTCAATGTAGGACCAGTGATGTCACAATCATCATCCATTGTGTCACCTTCATCATCTGAGTCAAGATTCAAGTCAAGGTCCCAGCAGGCGACCAAACTCTCGATGTCACTGGAAGTGTCACTATATTCAGCAGTAAAGGAGACGGTTTGGTCTTCCCAGAGTGGAAGGGGTTCC
>CAXEUI010000264.1:0-2258 GCA_963999335.1 uncultured Candidatus Poseidoniales archaeon | reverse complement strand
ATGTCTCTCGATGCGGGTAACGAAGAAACAATTCAGATTCAAATTTCAACCAATTCGTTGGCATCTACAATCTACAACATGACTGTGACTGTGGAAATCACGGCAGTTCAGGACATAGAACCTCCTGATTTCTTCGCGATGTTTTTACCCTCTGATGAAAGCAATATTGTCGCCCAGATTGCTGAATTCGTCGACTTGAGAGCCACCTTCCAACCCAATTCTTTGGTTCTGTCTTCGGACCTCATGCAGGATATGTCGGCCTCTCTCATGATTACAAATGATGGCAACGTCCCCGATGATCTCACCGTGACGATTCAGAACTCTGCCCTTCTCGACGAGAGAAATATCGGATGGAACATCACCAATTCAGGACAAGACAGCACGATTGATGACACGGGCGGTTCAGCCACGTACACACTGAGATTTACACCCAATCCTGCCATGGATGACGAATCATTCTCAATCACCATCCGGATTCATTCTGACTTTGACAATTCCGAATCGGTCGATATCACACTGACCATCAATACGACTGCGCCTGAAGAGAGTCTGCTGGATCTGACGGCGATGAACATCCCAACCTGGGCCTATATCGCCGCTGGAACGCTCGCGGTCCTGCTCGTCTTCGCCATCGTGCTGAGCATCACCAAGCGTGTGAAATCCGCTTCTCGAGCACATCTGGATGAGATGGACGAAGAGGATGATGATGAATTCGAACTCGCCGACCTTGAGTCAGCAATTGCTGGAACCATGGATGATGATGACGACCTCGACGATTTTGAACTCGAGGATTTCTGATTGAGTGCTTTGCGTACTGCGGTTTTGTCCTTTACCCGCGAATGCTTATTTACGTCGGATGAGCAGGGCACCTATAGGTGAACCCGTGAAATCCGTCTTCCGAATGACCTTGCTGATTGCAATATACGTGCTGAGTACATGGGCTGGCACAGTTGACAATGCAGAGGCTCAGATTAACCCCGACATCAGCCTGACCTGTTCACCGACCGCAATCGAAATCGATGTGGCACCCGGTGACACTCGAATCGGCACCACCTACTGCGATGCTCAGAACCCAACTCTGTACGTCGAGAAGGTCAACATCCAGATTACGGCTGCGGGCCTCACTTACTCCGCTCCAGGCTCCATCACGGTGGCGGCTGGTGACACCACCACCTTCGAAGTGGTTGTGCGTGGCGAGGACCAGATGACAGAGGGCAGTCGACAGGTCACGGTCTCGGCTCGAGTCGACCAAGCCAATGGTGCACCCTGCCCTACTTGCACATCGCAGACCACCAGTCTGCTGGTCGTGGTCAAGCAGTTCCCAATGCTGCGAATCCAAGCCGATGAACCATTCAAGCAATTGCGACCCAAGGTCGACTACATCTTTGAGTTCAAGATTTACAACGACGGCAACAACCGAGACCAGTTCATCATCGCAGTCAACAACCGCGACGAACTCGCAGACGCTGGCTTCCAGATTTCATTGCCAGAAGTCAACACTTGGATTGAATCCAAGGCGCCTCCACAGAAGATGCGCGTCATGATGCGAACCCCGAAGAAGCAGGGTTGGTCCGACCACTACTACCAGTTGGACTTCAAGACCACATCCGAGCACTCGATTCGCAGTGGCGGTGTCGAGATGTCTCAGACCCAGATGATCACACTGTACATCCGCGGTGTCTACCTGCCGGGCTTCCAACTCATTCCGAGTCTGATGATGCTTGGCTTGGCGGCTGCATTTGTGGCCAAGCGACGCAACGAGGATTTCGACGATGCGACGGCTGATGTCCCCGGTCCACCGTTTGAACCATTATTCTGATAGTGAAATATCGCCCAAGCCCACATAGTGGGCTTTATGGTCAATAGGGGCAACGGTTTGATAACCCCGAGCGCTAGGAACTAGTCGGAGAGGTGCCCCATCATGTCAGGCGGACTACTTGAGAAAGCCAAGCAGGCAAGTGGTGATGACGATGTGGATGTCGATGCAGCGGCCGATGCCGTCATCGAGACGGAATGGACGGGTACTGAAGCTTCTGACTCGTCAGTGATGTTGTACATCGCCAGTGGCAGCCTTCTGATTTGTATGGGCCTGCTCTACTTCATGTATCTCCTTCCTGTTTATTCCGGTGTCATCATCTTCTTGATGCTCATCGGTTCTGCATATACCGCATCCCTGCATGTTCGAAGTTCACAGAACAATGGTGGTGCACTCAATGGAATGCAATGGGCATCCATTGCGGTTGTCTACCTTCTCTTGG
>CAXEUI010000263.1:0-2262 GCA_963999335.1 uncultured Candidatus Poseidoniales archaeon | reverse complement strand
TCACATTGCACATCGTGTCGAACGACGATTGTCAGGTGGCCTCGGCGACGTTGCTGCCTTACATTCGGGTGGCGTTGAATTGCGTTTGGAACCGGGCTGCCCACAATTGTCTGATGGATTGGGTGGCCCAGGGGCTGTCCTTTCGTGGCATGCCGAGATCCCCTTGGTTGTTGTATGGAGAACCAGTTCGAGTCAACACACCTCGAATTACATTGACGATGGGGAATGGAAACTGGCGATTCGTGCAGCAGGCGAGCATTGTCTGTTTGGACTTCGTGAGGGTCAGTGGGATGCCAAACGATGGCCAGAGTTGTTATCGAAGAGTGCAGAGTTCGCAGAACGTTCAGGTTTGTTGGCTGATTCAGGTCGGATTGACCTATTGCATCTGATTGGAAGTGCACTAGCGGGTGCTGGCTATGCGGATGGTGCCCTCATCGCTCGTCTGTGCATGTTGGGTGAGAGTGCAGTCATCGTTCCAAGCGAATTCCCAATCTCAGATGATTGGCAGGAAGAGGTCGTCAATCATTTACAGATGCGTGGCCTAGGGGCGACTTCAACTTCAGTGGCTGCCGATGCACTCAATCTCCATTGAGTCGTTCATCGTTCAGTCGCTTGTTGTGTTCAATGAGTTCAGTCAGATCGATTGGACTTGCATCCAACAGAATGGCTCCTTTCAGTTTCAGCCCATCACAGAATCCGTGTCGAAAAATGATGGCTCCATGACCCCATTCCTCAACATAGCGATTGACTTGTTTCTGTGTCTTCTTACGTTGGAATGAAAGGTTGGCTCCGTAGAAATGCTTGGCATCGATCCAAGCGACTGGAACACCGTTGATTTCGACATGGTCCAGCATCAATAGATCGGGTGTTCGAATGGGTCGCCCTTCAATAGCAACCTGTTCTTTCAGAAGTTCTGTTTGGGTTCTGAAACGGACCCCATTGGCAGTGAAATGATCACAAAGAACCTTCTCAAACAAATCTGCTGCATGGTGAGTTTCGGTTTGATTGACATGTGTGACACGATCTTGAGACTCAGCCTTTCTGAATTCGGTTAAATCTCGGCCTTTCAATCTCTTGTCGGGCTCGCGTAGGGTTTCTTTGATGCGATTTTTCGACCAATTTCTCGCAGATAAAATGGCTCTGAACATGTTTACTGGAGGAAAATCATAGCGCTTGGATAGAGAAAGCACACTTTCTCCACCTTCGTATTTACGAAGCATTTCCCGCGCTCTTCTCTGCAATCTTCCATGGCTGAAGACGGCTTTTTCTTGATTGAGTGCCGCCCGCAGACTCAGGGCTTGTTCAAGCGAAATCGGGCGGCTCCCAATCTGCTTTGCAATCTGGTCCACACGCTCGTCATCGAGAAATCCGAATTCACCAGGTCGACAAACGATATCGTGAACCTCACGCTCAATCCGTTGAGGAACCGGTTTGAGTTTCCAATTCACCTTGATATTCTTTGGAGCTGGCTCGATTTTCTTTGGCAATCCCATGGCCCGTGGTTTTCGATCGAATCGTTCGTTCGCGCGAACCACAGCATCCGCATCAATCTGGAACGATTTTTCTTGGCGTTTCCCGCCTCTCTTTGCGCCACTTCGACGCCTTTTCCGCTTGCGCGGCCCTGTCGCGCCCTTCTTTGACGCGTTGGAATTGGAGGAGGCGGAATCCTTCTTGGGATTCGAATCTGAACTCACTGTTCCCCCCCAACGAGAGGGGGTTCATGAATCCGTGGTAAGCAATTGATGCCGTCGCTTGGCGAACATGTCGTATCCGAGATCTCGCAAAGGCCGAGGAACCAACCACAAGACTGCCCCTGCAATTTGCCAGTGAAACTTGAGTTTCCACAACATCCGGCAAACCGCACTCGAGCGGGCGAACCATTGACCATCGTTGATGATGTAAACAGAGTCGACATCTTTGAGCGATTCAGGACAAGATACCATGACATCATTGCCCTCAGGAGATTCCTGCGGAATCAATTCAAATACATTTTTTGAATCATGTTTGGAGATCCATTGCGCCCAATGATTGCAAGTGGAACAGAATCCATCAAACAAAACGATGGCCATCTGAATCATTTCCAAGCGATTCCAGGTTCAAGTGGAAGGCTTGTGCGTGCCTTTCCAGCCACATCTTCACCTTCACCAGCACGGTAAACTTCGATATTGCCAATTCCAAGTGCTGAGGCAATGAAATCCGCATTATTGGAGATGAATTCAACTTCATCATAGCCACTGGAAACAAGAGATCGCTCTTACTCGC
>CAXEUI010000262.1:0-2308 GCA_963999335.1 uncultured Candidatus Poseidoniales archaeon | reverse complement strand
GCGCCTCACGCGCGGCCGCGGGCATGCTCGCGCCCACCGCCGAGGTCAACTTCGAGGAGGAGGCGGTTGAGACCATGTCCCCGGCTCGTTTCCTATGAATAAGGTCTTCCGGTGTTCTTGCATCACGCGCGAGCGCGCGCACGGGGGCGCTTGTGGGCGAGAAGTTCAACAGCAGGAAGGGTGAGGGATGGCTGATGCCGAGCAATGATCTGCGGGTTCACATCGCGGTCGAGGACCGCCTTCTACTCCATCTTCTTGAGCAGGATAATCAAGCCGATCTCTACATGGTCAGCGCCGCAGTCACCCGCCCAGGAATCGCAGAAGCATGCGCTTTACACCCACCCAACGTCAGTCGTTCGATGCGAACCATGCTGCGAAATCAATGGGTCAGCGAACACACACGGACGGTACGAGGGGAAAGCCGTCGCCAAAAGACGTGGCAATTGACTGACATCGGTCGTACGGAAGCCCGCTCACGAAGCAATTCACTCGGCCTTACACAAGTTTTGATTCGGGATGAAGGCGGCCAACTGTTAGAGGTTACAGCCTCTCAGGCGAGTACTCGTTTGGCGGCTGAATTGACGCTTTTACAAGTCTTGATGCATGCTCAGCACGAAGGCGTCCTCACCTTTGGTGATATTCGATTTGGAATGATTCAGAAGAAAGAGGATGATGGAAAACCGGCCCCAGGTCGCTTGACTTTGGGTGCAGGCGCCCATGCAACCTATCACACGGAACCCCCAGAAACCCGCGAAGTTCATGGTCGCTCGAATGAATTGGATGCACTCAATGATTGGATTGATTCCCAAGAATCCTGTATGCTCATCCACGGAATCGCCGGCATCGGGAAATCGACACTCGCGGCCCATTGGATGCGTCAACGTATGGAAGCGGATGAACAACTCTCAATCTGCTGGTATCCGTGTCAACCTTGGGATACTGCCCTTGGCTTGGCCACATCGCTCTTGCACAGAGTGGGCATCGATGCGGCGCATGACCCCGTTCAGTTGATGGAGACACTCCCTCTCACTCCGGGTGCCAAACTCGATATCGATGCGTATCGTCGATTGCTGCTCTCTTATCTCACCGATCCGAGTGTATTGCGTGAGCGATTCTCCGAAGATGACGAGCCTGGGGCACCCCCCTATTTCCTGCTCGTCCTCGATGACGTGCATCACATCTCTGAGGAGGCCGCCGACCTTCTCGGTGCGCTGCTTCAGGTGGCCGATTCTTCCCCACTCAAATTGCTCTTGATCAGTCGAACCACACTGACGTTCTACGATCGTCGCGATGTTCACACGCGCGAGCGCGTGAGCGAGTTGGCTCTATCTGGTCTCACCGTGGAGGATCTCGATGCGTGGATCTCTGACCTCAAAGAGGGTGATTTGCCCTCAGCACCCGTGGTTCATCAGGTCACCGGCGGACATCCGCTGGCTATCGAACTGATGGAAATGTACGGCGAGGTCACACATGGTGATTGGCTGCGATTCCTCGATGAGGAAATCCTCGATGTACTGCCGGAGGATGAGCGTGAACTCCTCGCCACCTTGGCTGTCTCCGATCTGCCCGTGCCTTGGGATGTTCTGGCTGCGGCCTGCGAACACGATGGCCATCCGCCTGCAGTTCTGTTGGAACGCGGTCTGTTGCTCGAACTGAATGACGGTATGTGGTTGCACGAGGCGCTGCGCGAACGCCTGCTCAGAGAGGTCGGTGCTCCTCAGGACGAGCGCAGAAAGAAACTCGATGCCGCTCGTATTGCATAGGGTAGCGATGCAACTGGCCCACTGCAACCCCTTCCGAGTATCGGTTGCGATACAGAGGGGTTTCGGATAACCCCCTGCAACTTATCCGAATAGATTGGTTTATACTTTAAACTGGAGGTTTTTCAAAATAATGACCCTATTTTCCTGTAATTTATTATATGCGAAGTATAAAGGAAATTCATGGGAGATGGCAACCTTTCCAAAGGATTTGGCAAAGCATATCTAAGTTACGCCAAGTGGATAGTTGTACCATTTATTGTTATTCTAACTCTTGACTTGATAATGAATTGATTGATTCCATTCAGTCGTAACAACCACCTGACCCATCCAACAGGCATCTCATGGATGGGTACCCTTTGTAATATGCCGGCTCAAACATTATTCAGTAGTAATGATTGGAGTCAATATGGTAGAAATTCAATGTCCACATTGTGATGAAGATATTGAATTAGATGATGGTGCCTCTGGATTATTTGATTGCCCACATTGCGATGAGGAATTCTCATGGGGAGATGATGCCGATGAGGTTCACGTTTTGTATCTCT
>CAXEUI010000261.1:0-2311 GCA_963999335.1 uncultured Candidatus Poseidoniales archaeon | reverse complement strand
GATCTAGTGACAATTGCAGCTCTTCCAAGTCTGATTGAGGGCGATGTTCCACACGATTGTCTGCGATGGGGCTGGATGACCGTCAAGGATGTGTGGCAACAGGTGTACAATGAACCACCGCCCCAAAGACCGGTTGACCCGAATGCCCCACCCAACGCGCAGCGAACCCTGTTCTGAGTCCCGTATGTTCAAAAACGGCCTGCGAGCGGTTTCGCCCTATGGGCGAACTCGAGCCGGACGTGGCTGCACTACTGCGCAAGTACGCCTTGCAGAACGCACTCGAGTACGATGGACAGGGTCAAATCGGCTCTGTCATGGGTCGAGTAATGGGTGAGAATCCTGATTTACGGACTCGAGCAAAGGAGTTGGAGGGGTTCATTGCCAGCCAAGTGGCCAAGGCCAATGCATTGGCAGCAGAGAATGGATTGGACCATATTCGCTCGATTCTAGAAGATGAATATCCAGATGCGCTAGAGAAGAAAGTCAAGGAGCGACGAGAGGGGCTCCCTCCCTTGCCGAATGCTGAGGTAGGGAATGTCGTTCTTCGATTTGCACCCAATCCAAATGGACCACTCTCATTGGGACATGCAAGGGGTGTTGTCATCAATGCTGAATTGGCTCGAATGTATGATGGTGAAGTCATCCTACGATTTGACGACACGGACGCAGTGGTCAAGCGGCCCGACCCCGAGGCTTACGCACTGATTGAAGAGGATTATTCATGGCTTGCAGGTCAGGCACCAGACCGGATTGTGAAGGCATCCGACAGAATGGATGTGTACCTTGAGCATGCCATCGGAGCCTTGTCTGAAAAACACGCATATGTCTGCAAATGCACTGTTGATGCGTTCAAAGAATTCAGAATCTCGAAAACGGAATGTCCTTGTCGAAATCGATCTACAGAAGACAACATCGACCTGTGGAGACAGATGAATGACGGAACCATTCAACCAGGTGGCGCTGTCGTTCGAATCAAGACGGATATGACATTGCCCAATCCAGCCCTTCGAGATTGGCCAGCATTGCGAATTCAACACGCGGACCACCCTTTGGTGGGCGACCGATACAAAGTATGGCCATTGCTCGATTTCCAGAGTGCGATTGAAGACCACCTCCAAGGAGTGACACACATCGTTCGAGGAAAGGACTTGATGGACTCAACACGAAAACAGACTTTGCTTTACGAAAAATTGGGGTGGACCTATCCTGAAACGTTGTACTGGGGTCGTGTCAAGGTGCACGAGTTCGGTGGGTTCAGCACATCTCAGATGAAAAAAGACATTGAATCTGGCCAATATACTGGATGGGATGACCCTCGCCTCCCGACACTCAGGGCACTGCGAAGACGAGGATATGACGCTGGGGCGATGCGGAAATTCTGGATTGATCTGGGCCTGACACAGAAGGACATCTCAGTCCCCATGTCGACGCTGAACAGTCTCAACGCCAAGGCGGTCGATGCAGAAGCACCACGACTATCATTTGTGAGTAATCCACGTACCATTAAGCTGGACATCACTGAAATCGAGATGGATAAAGTCACTCTGCCAATCCACCCTGAACATCCAGACAAGGGCGTTCGTGAATGGCCACTTGGAGATGGGGTCATCAATGTGAAGATTGCTTCCGAAGATTTCACCTCACGTGAAGCGAGGCGTTTGAAGGATTTTGCAGACATTGCAATCAACCATAAAAAAGAGGTAAAGAGAGGGTGGGTCGGTCAAATCATAAACACTGAACGCCATGGTAACACCCCGATTATTCATTGGCTACCCAGCAACATGGCACAACCAGCCGTATTGCTGCTTGAAGAAGAGGGTGAATTGGTGGTGGCTGAAGGATTACTGGAAATCAATGATTATCCAGATGGAACTGTCGTCCAACTTGAACGAATGGGATTCGCGATTCTAGAGGGTATTGAAGAAAACGGGGCCAGACGCCTCGTTCGGCTACATGGATGAAATCGCCCGCGCGCGCGTGCGTGAGGTTCAAGTCGAATCTCGCTGTCGCCATGGCATGCAGGCTCGCCGGTCTCGCAGTGCTTACGGGCTCATGATTCTACTACTGGCAGCCATGATTCCACTCAGTGTGCCTTCTGCGTCCGCTGAAATCGTCTGCTGTGGCCCAAGTGAGATTGAACTCTTTCTCATCGGTGAGAACAACGAAGCGACAATGACACCGTTCGAGAATGAATTGGTCGGAATCAACGATAAGGGAGTCAGCCAATCTGCACAGGGTACTGAGGAGATCGCCACATGGAGCATCGTCTGGAAACAAAGTGCGACGCTGCCAGAATCGACTTGGAGGTTCA
>CAXEUI010000260.1:0-2314 GCA_963999335.1 uncultured Candidatus Poseidoniales archaeon | reverse complement strand
CCAAACCGGTCATCGATGATCTCGCCTCACTGGATGAAATCGGAATTGCAGCAACTCGATTGAATGCCGCGATTGTGGCCCAGATTCTCCAAGGGGCAGGACTGGACGTGTGTGCCGGTATCCCTTCCGATGTCGAATCCGCCGCTCGGGGTCTTGATGAACACAAAGTGGTGGTCATGGGGGGAACGCGCCCGGGACACACCACAGACAATGTGGCAATCCGCTTGGCAATCGAAGCAAAAGCGACCAGATGTCTGATTGCAACCAACGTTGGACACGTCTATTCCGCAGACCCCAGAGTGGATTCAGAGGCCCGGCCTATAGAATCTATGACCTTGTCAGAATTACAGGAGATTGTCGGCCCGCCTGTACACGGAAAGGCTGGAGGCTCAAGCGTCATCGATCCGATTGGTGTTCAGGCAGCGATTGACAACAATCTTCCACTGGCAGTCCTAGATGGACGTGAAATGGACCGAATGGCAGATGCGTTGTCCGGAAAGCCCTTCGTTGGGACGCGAATCGAGGTCGGGTGAAGCGTATGGCCAACAAACAGAAACTCGCCGATCAGATACGTTCGAATGTTGAATTGGCAAAGGAAGGTGAAAAGAAGCGGAAGGGAGGCAAAACAGGTTTGCCGAAATCAGCCAGTTCGAACGCCTATGTCGCCCCACACCGACATTGTGCGATTTGTCAGAGCCCCATCGCACAGGAACGGGACCCACCTGTATGTGGTGTCTCGAAGTGTATGGAAGAATACGAGAGTCGAGAAAGACAACGTAAACGTTGGAATATGTTGCTCTACATCGCACCGGCAATCATGATTGGTGCCTTGGTATTGCAATTGATGGCGAGCGGATAGGAGAGGTAGGAATGTCGATGATGGTTCGAATCATGTCGCTACTGCCTTTTGCCACGGGTTCTCTGTGCTTGCTGCTGGTTCTGGTCTCCTTCTTCGGTTTCGCTTCCGGCACAATCGAGGATGAGATTCCAGCTCTACCTTGTGTAGGCTCTCAAGATGAATGTGCGACGGGGATGTCTGAATCGGATCTAGATGTACCCACTGCATTCTTGTTGTTGGATGTTCATCTCGATATATCGATGGAACTGGACGATGCGGCATGGATTGGCATTGTCGATTCCAAATATGCTATCACCTGTCCACCCGGAGACACAGGACTGACCAATTGTACGGCTTCTGATTACACATTCATGGCGGGTGGACCGGGCCACGAGGGGACGATTGCGCATGATCTTGAACCAGGTAGTGTTCGATTCGTGACGGGTGGCGATGAGGGGGCCGTCGATCTTCAGGACAACACCGTCTCGACCGAATGGTCGGTACATCTCGCCAGTTGGGTTGAAGTGATTCTGGCTCTGACTGGAATCGGTTTGTGTGCATCCGGATTGCACATGGCATTTCCAATGGTCGCAAAGGTTCGGAAGCAATGAGTCCCTGCGTGGCGTTCAAGAACCGAATGCGGGTGGGGTGAATCATGAGTGGGTTCAACTGTGGGGGATGTGGGGCATCCATCGACATCAGTGGCCTTGAACCTTCAATGGCTGAGCGCAAGGTCTACTGCGTTCGCTGCGGTCACGAGACAACGATTTGATTCACACCGAATCGTCTTGAACGTGCCAATAATCGGGTAGAGAAAGAGGGTCGGTTTGCTGCATCTGACCGATTCGCTCAACAATCTCTAATCGCAATCTCTCGATGCCCGCAGGTGCTGTCGCGCTGATGACAAGATGTCCAGTCGCCGGATTTCGAATTTCAGGGATAGGGCCATCAGGGTCTTGACTCAATGCGGCTTCCATTTCACAGACGGCAGCCCATTCTTCTGCATCGATATCCTCGATGAGATCACCCTTTCCATCGATGGCAATCAGGGGAGTCTGAGGGAGCAGACCGGCCACCTCATTGAGCAGATTGGTCTGCGCTTCAATGCTGGTTCCACTGGTTTCAGAAGTGTCCATGAGGTAAAGGCACAGGTCGCCAACGTGTTCCAAGGCAGCAATCGCCTGCATCTCGATCTGATTGCGTTCCTCCATGGGCCGATCCAGAAGCCCAGGAGTGTCGACGAGTTGGTATTTCAATCGGCGATTGACGAAGTGGCCAACGTGTAATTGTTTGGTGGTGAACGGATAGGCCGCAATCTCGGGTTTGCCGCTTGACATGGAGGCGATGAGGGCGGATTTCCCCACGTTGGGAGCTCCGGCAACAACCAAACACGGTTCGCTGGAGTCAATCATCGGGAGTGTTCGTAGTGTATCACGGGCATCTCGAAGGAAATCGAGGTTCTTCTCAATCCGCCCC
>CAXEUI010000259.1:0-2319 GCA_963999335.1 uncultured Candidatus Poseidoniales archaeon | reverse complement strand
AGAGATGGATGAGCACAGTGAGCATCTGCGCTATGAGGCAGCTGCGCGCAGTCGAGATCTCATCGCCGCGGTTCGCAAAACATTGTCACAGCAAGTCATTCATTCCCGATTCTACCAAGACTGTGATGCAGTAGGATTTGCTCATCAAGGTGACCTCGGGACCATCGTTCTACTGTCGGCTGAGACGGGCATTGTGGTCGGGCAGACGCAATACCCATTGATGCATCGAGGTGACATCTCTGAATCGGTCAGCCGAGTCCTCTCAGAACATTATGCGGAGCGACGTCCACCCAAGACGGTCCTCGTGCCGGCACCCATCGGTGAATGGATGGAATCATGGCTCTCTGAGCGCCGAGGCACAAAAGTCGAGGTTCGCAATCCACAGCGAGGCGAACTGGCCAAATTGCGCAAGATGGCCGATGCAAATGCCGAGGCGCAACTCATGCGCAATCAACGCAAGGAAAGCGGGAGCCTTGAGCAGCGCGCTGCGGATGAGGGGGCGGCTCTCCTCGATGTGGAGCGATTGGATCACATCGTCTGCTTCGACATGGCGCAATTGCAGGGGGACGAGCGTGTGGGTGCCAGTGTGTGTCTGCGCAACGGACGCCCGGACAAGAAGGCGTATCGAACCTATACGGTCAAGGATCCAGCGATGGATGATGTGCGCATGATGGGGCACGTCGTAGAACGATGGTTGAAGCGCCAAGAGGAATGGCCGGACCTGCTGCTGATTGACGGTGGCTTGGTTCATCTCGATGAAATCCAAAGTCTTCTCATCAAACATGGTTTGGTTGATCGAGTTCCACTCGCAACCCTCGCCAAGCGTGAGGAGACCCTTCACAGAATTGATTCTGAGGACCTCGTCCTGGACCGTCGAGGGCGTGTACTCATCTTCGCGCGCGATGAAGCGCACCGATTCGTCAACAACTTCCACCGCAAGCGCCGCGGTCGCAAGGGATTGGCGGACCCCTTGGAAGCGGTCGAAGGTCTCGGTGCAAAGCGCCTGCAGGCACTTCTGAGGCATTTCGGGGGGCGTCGTGGAATCGACCATGCCAGTCGAGAGGATTTGGCCACAGTCGACGGAATCGGCCCGGCTTTGGCCGAGCGGATCTGGCAAGAGATTCACTGATTCATTAGAAACCAAAGTCGTCTTCCCAAGATTCTGCGGGGATGGCGCCTTTGTCATCTAGGCCTCCAAAGTTGCCCATGTCTGGCAACCCATCGGCACCGTACAAATCATCATCCAAGATTCGGAGGTCAGACATTCGGTGACCGACAATTTCAGATTCTTCTCTCTCCTTTCTCTCACGCTTTCGGCGTTTGCGACTCCTTCGCCACATCAGCAGCAGCACAATCAGACCGACGAGGATGGAGATGTATCCAATCAGTTGACCGAGTATGTAATCGATTCCAATCGTCATGCGGAAGCTCAGCGTATCCGACTGCTCCTCGCAGGCCTCGACAGAATCCTCCATACAGAGCGGGAGATAGTAGGTCAGGACCTCGGAGCCGTCGTTCTCAGTGATTTCACCGCGGCCCATGTCGCTTTTGAAGTTCGAGAATCCGATGCCCCATGGCAGGGTCACGCGCAGGCGCACGGATGGAGAGACAACCTCACCTTCCACCTCGAATGCAGGGGTGGGCATGTCAATGACAATGTCTTCATCTGGAGGAACTTCGATACCACTGCCACCATTGGCGGCTAGGAGAGAGTTCGTCCACAAGCCCATGCTATGTGATGCCAAATCCTCTCCAGAGCCAGAACCACCCACATATTCAGCATGGATTGTCGTTTTTGAAACTTCGATTAGAATACGAATCGGACGCAGGTCAGAAAGCGCGACTGCGGGGTGGTCAAGGCCATCGATGGAAACGGAGATGGATACGTAGCCGGGATCCTTCAGATAGATTTCACCATCTTGATTCATCTCGTCAATTGAGAGTTGAATGTCTTCGTTGACCTGTGTTTCAACGATGCTGGCAATCTCTCTCGCGAAATCGTTCAATCCGTCTTCGGTCAAGACGAAGGGGATATCCTCACCTTCGAACGGCACGGTCAGGCTGTCTTCCAAGGGGGCGAGCAGTCCACCATCCATCTGATTGCCTAGATGTACGAATCGGCGAATGAGATCGGAAGGAACAGCCTCGATGTCAAGGTTGGGCACATCCTCAAGAACACTGTCCGGTACTCCGACGCGATACAGCAGGAATTCCATTTCACCTTCTGCATCCATCCGCCGCTTTTGGGCAGTCGGGCCAACAACCCCGGAAACAGTGCCAGAAAGAAAAATGGCGATGCGAATGCAGTGGAAAACGCCA
>CAXEUI010000258.1:0-2349 GCA_963999335.1 uncultured Candidatus Poseidoniales archaeon | reverse complement strand
GTGCAAATCGCCCCACTTTCGACCGATGTCACGGGCCATCTCCATGACCTCAGCAGTCGTGGTGATTCTGTTATCAGATCCGTGCATGATAATCACCCGTGGGGTATCAGTCCACATCTCTAGAATTGATGCGGTTGTCAGACCATGACCTTCAGGCAAATCAGCAATGATAGCATGGACGTGCATGATGGTGGTTGGAACGGCAACTGCGAGACTATTGATTTCAATTTCAGGCTTCACAGTCATCACATCAGGACCGTGGTGACTAGGTACCTTGAGGACTGGTTTGATAGCGTTGATTGGACCCTTGTTTGAATCGCCAGGGTCGGCCGCTCGACGAATCATCGTACACTCGACTTTCAGTGACCCACAATGTTCGTACAGTGGGACCAAAGTCCGAGATAAACCAGTGGTGTTGCAAGAGACCACACGAGTGCCTTGAGCGTTGAGATTCTCTGCGTGATTTGCGGATGAGGTGTAAGAGAGGCCGGTTAATGCGTGCTTTTCACCGCCTTGGAACATGTACTTGACTCCTGCATTCTGATACTTGGCCAAGTTGTCAGCACCCATCTTCCCCGGTGAACAATCGACGACAACATCAGCGATTGCAAGAAGGTCGGAGAGCCCACCTGAACATTCGTAGCCCTGTTCAGCAAAGCGGGCGATTCTGTCGGGATCATCGAATGTGCAATAGAGCGGGAATCCTTTCTTGACAGCGAGAGCGCAACCAAATGAGGGCCCGGTCTTCGTGACCCCAACCAAGTCCATGTCATCTTGTGCATCCACGGCATCCGCAACACGTTTGCCGATGGTTCCGTATCCATTGATTGCGACTTTAATGCTCATTCGGCGGCCCCGCATTGCTGTTCCTATGATTCGGCCGCCTCTGACGACTGCCTATGAATCTACCCGTGCTCCCGTAGGGAGCCCGGAATCACGTTTTGGCTACGTTTGACAGGGGTTCGGGTTAAGGAGGGTAGCGCCCGGAGGGGGCGCGAGGGTGTTCTATGGTCGATGAGGTAGCAAAGAGTCTCAAACTCAATCGAAACCTCTCAAACAACCTCTCCAAAGCGATTGAACTGGACCGAGCCATCAAAATCGGTTGGGGGGCACAAGGGGATGCCAAACCCAAGGAAGGAGAAATCGGTATTGCTTCACATCTGCCCAAGGGTGCACGTGTACGTCTACTTGGAAACCTAGGTGATTTCACTGCGGCCTGCTGTAATGGTGGCACATTCACCCTAGAGGGGAATACTCTCGGGTGGTTCGGAGCTTTCAGTTCCGACGGTCGTTTGGTTGTCGAAAGAGATGCAGGCGTTCGTTGTGGACACGGGATGACGGGCGGGCGAATGTTCTGCCATGGCAGTGTCGGAGATGAAGCGGGTGCTGCACTTGATGGAGGGACGCTGATTGTACGAGGCCATGCAGGCCACCGAGCAGGAATCGGAATGAAAAGTGGGTCAATCGTCATCATTGGTGATTGCAAAGCCGATGCCGGTCAAGGCATGACTGGGGGACAAATCGTCGTCGATGGTCGGTGCCTGCCTCAAGGTGAAGGTGCGAAACAACGCAATCTCACAAAAGCCGAACACAAAGAGATCAATGGATTGCTCAAGGAACACGACCTGTCCGTCAGCGAAGATGCGGTGTTGATTGAAGCCGATGAGGGACGAGCAATCCCTGCAACCCCTCCGATGCAGACCGTTTGGGGTGATTTCGGAGAGATTGGGCTCATCAGTGGAGAAACGCCGATCGATCGTTCAAGTCCTGTCGATATGGTCACCTTAATCACCAGAGGCGAGGAAGATGATGGCATTGTATTCCCTCTACCTGTAATGCTCCAACTTGAAAGTGGGAAAGGATTGGCTGGAAGTTTACTCTCAGAACAGCCATGCATGGTGGATGTCGATCCACGCGGAATTGATTTGGTTCGAATCGGCGAATCCAATATTGCAGACGCCGACACCTTGCTTTCTCGGGCCGCGGGAATTGTTCTCGATCTAGAGGACCTTCCGCCTTTACATGATGGCGAGATTCTAGCATTGATGACTGGGCTTCGTTCGCATCTTGGAGAGGAGAAACCCGTCCTCATCGCAGGAAGAGTCGATCGAGTCACGAATCTCCATCGAATGCTTCGGGATCAACCTCTCGATGGTGTCCTTGTCAGACTCACCTCAGGTGCAGGGATGACGGCACCCGCAGCCCTGCCACGAATCGGATTGTCTGCCCGCGATGCGGGCGTATCAGATGTGCTGCACATTCTCGACGTTCCATGGGATGCGACCTCGGACGATGCGGCAATCGCTGCAGCTGCGGGTTGTGGAATCATCCGAGCAAACCCCTTCTCAG
>CAXEUI010000257.1:0-2356 GCA_963999335.1 uncultured Candidatus Poseidoniales archaeon | reverse complement strand
TTTGACTCAGTGGGCAATGTGGAAATTACATCTCAAGACTGGCCATTGTTCCTGAGCCATTCCTCACCGTACCAGTTCCATTGCTCCATCGTCCATCCCGGCGGTAGACCCTCAGCGGGAACGGGGGGTCCACTGCTCGTCGGCGCATCAGGTTGCATTGCAGCCAAGGCATCCGTGACGGAAGGAAGGGGTTGAGGGGCCTCTGTTGGAGCCGGAGTCGGCAAACCCTCTGTTGAGGCGAAAGCTGGAGGGGGGGCTTGAATCTCAAAGGCAGGTGGAGCCACCATCTGTGGTGGCGGAAGTTGGCTCAGATCCAGCATTCCTGGGGCGTGTGCAAATGGTAGATTCTCCTTGCGCCCACTTCTGTACTTCATGAATGCGAGTCCGACAGAGAGCGAAATCAGTATGAATGCGGCAAGGGCAATCCAAATCATCAGGGATTCCTCTTCCCAACGGGTCGCATCATTGGGGTAAAAATCGGCGGTATCTGAGTAGCCATCGCTATCCGAATCCAAGCACCCGTTCGAATCTAGGGTCGAGGTGCCGTTCACCAAGGGACAATCGTCAGAAATGTCTGTTCCATTCTGGTTTGCCCAACCATCGCCATCGGTATCTGACCATGCGTTTACATTGTTGGGAAATGCATCTCCTTCGTCAGACCAGCCATCCCCATCCGAATCCAAGCAACCGAGTCGGTCAAGTGTTGAGGTGCCAAAAATATCCGGGCAGACATCCGCTTGAATTCCGTAGATGCTGTCACCGTAACCATCGCCATCCATATCGGACCATTGTGTCATCTCTGTTGGGAATGCATCTCCTTCGTCAGACCAGCCATCGCCATCGGTGTCAAGACAACCATATCGATCAAACAACGAGTTGCCGGCAATCGATGGGCAGGCGTCTGGAGTCGTGGCATTCGTGACAAACATCCCTAAGCCCATGGCGATCCGATCAGAATTCCATGTGGAATCGGCCCAATTGTCTCCATAGCCATCCTCATCGGTATCGTTCCATTGTGTTTCATCGAAGGGGAAAATATCACCTAGATTGGAATAGGCATCCCCATCCGTATCTGGGCAACCTAAGAGGTCTGCTGTAGATGTGCCATACTGTCCAGGACAGTCATCTCCATCCACTCCTGCAGAATTGTCACCCCAGCCATCCTCATCGAGATCAGCCCACTGTGTAGGCTCAGTGGGGTATTCGTCTTGTGTGTCAGCCCAGCCATCACCATCAATATCAGGACAGCCGACATGGCTCCCTTCTGTCGAAGTACCCGGGGTTGTGGGGCACCAATCGATGGTGTCGCTGAAACCGTCATCGTCATCATCGTAATCCTCCATGCTATCGATGCATCCGTCATGATCTCCATCATTCAGGACCGACGATGTCCAACCGGTCACACCCTTGGGGCAGCGATCAAAGCCAGGCCATCCAACCGTACAGCCATTGTCCGTTGCAGTGGTGTCGCAGATGGCATCATTGTCATCATCGAGATCCTCTCCATCATCTTGACAGCCATCGCCATCGTGATCTGTCGCAGGGAGGCTCTGCCAGTTGAGTAAACCGTTTGAACAATCATCCGAATTGTCATTGACTCCATCATTGTCATCGTCTGGATCTTCCGAACTATCACGACAACCATCCCCGTCGCGATCGGTGTTCATATTCGAAGTCCAACCCAAATCACCCAACTGGCAAGAATCCGAAGTATCGAGGACTGAGTCATTGTCATCATCCAAATCACAAAGATCACCATCAGCGTCTGAATCATGGTTGAATTGTCCTGGATTGGAAATGGATGGGCAATTGTCAATCTCATCATACACACCATCCCCATCCTCGTCGAAGTAAGGGTCGAGTCTGATGACACGATGCGATCCCGCATCGACGTACCAGAGCTTGTCGTTGGGTCCGACTTCAAGACCCATAATCGAGTTGGCGTTTGTGTCGACTGTTTCCAAATGAGTGGCGCTCTTGCCATTGCTTGCAAGTTCGTAGGCGCTGATTTTTCCATTGCCGTTCTGCGAGACAAATAGCGTGTCTCCGTGAAGGGCGATTCCAGATGGAGAGGAGAGGCCTGTTGCAAGGACACCCCATTCAACATCTGTAATCCGGCTGTATTCGGCCAGTACAGGATCCATCTGTGTACTGTCACCCATGATGTTCGTGGAAGTGGTGGTTGGGTCGTCGGTGTTGACCCAGAGAACTCGCCCGGCTCCCGTGTCAGAGATGTAGAGAATTCCGTTCGCCTTGTCTAGAATCATGTGGCCTGGGATGTATGCACTGCGTGTAGGGGTGATTTCGACGTATCGTCGTACGACTCCATCGTCGTGATCGTCTCCACCGGTGTCGT
>CAXEUI010000256.1:0-2385 GCA_963999335.1 uncultured Candidatus Poseidoniales archaeon | reverse complement strand
GCCAGAAAAATCACCACCAAAGACAACATAGGTCTCGCCGGCCAAGCCGACCAGGATGTCATCGAAACCGTCGCCGTTGGCATCACCAACGCCGAGGATGGCATAGCCAAGAATGAGATCGTCCTCATGGCCGACAATGGTTGTCGCTGCCGATTCAAGCGTTGCATTGCCGAGATACACATGCACGCGGCCAAGCCCCTCATCGATGCCTTCCCAACCCATTTCGCTGACGAGTAGGTCGGCAAAACCATCGTTGTTGACATCACCTGCAGCTTCGACGTGGGCGCCGAACAGACCGTCGATGGTGTCTCCCATTTCGGACCACATTGGAATCGGATTGAGGCCAGTGGCAAATCCAGAGTGTACGAACACGGCGCCGGTCGAATCGCCCGATGCATTGTTGTGGGCTGGTGCTCCGATGAGAAGATCATCGTATCCATTGCCGTCTACATCGCCCACCATCGCGAGAGCAGCCCCGAAGCGCGCGCCCTCATGTGAACCCACCAGCACGAGGTCGGGATTGGAGGCATAACCGTCAACAGAACCGTAGTGGATGTGGACGACTCCCGCATCATTGAGGGCACCTGGCGCGCCATAGACGAGGTCGCTGTATCCATCTGCATTGTAATCCCCATTCGCGTTGGCTCCCGTTCCGAAATCAATCGATTCATTGGTCTCGAGCACGAGGAGAGGTTCGGGTGAGATTCGCCCATCGTCACGTCCGGTCAAATCACGGACGATGCGAAGCCCAGTGCCATTCTCAATCCCATAGACCAGTTGCGCACGGGTCGTGGCATCGAGGTGATGTCCCAGTGGCTGGCCAATGCCTTCCCCTTCGTCCACCACAGAATAGGTCCGAGCATCTTCATCCAGAGAAATAACGGCTACACGTTCGTTGATTGTATCGACGAAAGAGAGGTGCAGGATGTCATTGACATCGATATTGAGCACGATGTCGGCAGCGGCGCCTTCAGACACCATTTCGGTGTGGCGCCACCAAGAACCGGTGTAACGCATCAGGTGCAATCCACCAACATCCGAATCACGATAAGCGATGGCAATCGAACCATTGCTGTAGATTGCAATTTCTGGTGCCGTCGTGATTGTCACATCATTGACCAGCGTTCGAACCAACCAGTCATCCCCGATGGCCGGAGTGAAATCATTCTCTCGAACGACTTTGAGTGAAGATGCGTCGACATCCAGATAAGCGACTCTGGCAAAACCACGGTAATCAACGATGATCGAACAGCCTCGGCCGACGTTGCCAGTAGAATCGACAGTTGCACGACTGGTCGTACCGTCTGGTGACAAGGTGTAGACTTCGAGATCTTGTGTAGCGGCGTTGTATCCACAGGCCTTGACCACTTGGTCGGGTCCAATGGCCACATCGAGATCATCAACCGGATTTGAGAAATTGGCAATCGCACTTTCAACCCAATCGCTCACACCTCGGAAAGGAAGGACTGACCAATTCATTCCCTCGTGTTCAATCTCACCCCAACCCAAGGATTCGCCCCAGCCGTCCGTTGCTTCGTAACTCTCCATTGGGTCTGTAGACTCCTCAAGGGCAGGAATCATCGTGGTCATTGGAGCGAGAATCATGAGCAAGGTGAGGAACAGACTTGTTCGACGCATTTCATCACCAAATAAGGGTCAAAGCGAACTCGACCCTATGGGGTCGAGCAAGTCTAAGTTCTTCAGACAACCGATTAGAAGTCCCTTTGAACATCAGGCCCAATCCGAGGTCATGGCAGGGGAACAGTGGCTGCTTTGCGCGGATGGGGATTGGCCCCCAGAAAGCGTCTGGGGGCCACTTTCAGAGTCTTGCGATGTCATCGTTGGTGTGGATGGGGGCACAGATGCTGCACTTTCCCGAAAGATCGCTGTCACCATGGCCACTGGAGACTTCGATTCAATCGCTGATACGGAGGTCGACAGAATCGCGTTGCCAGACCAGAATTCATCCGACTTGGAGAAGACACTGCAATATGCGGCTGAGAATGGTGCCGACACCGTTGAAATCGTGGGGGTCGAGGGCGGAGAAATCGATCACCAACTCGCGGCCTTTGCGGCACTGGTCGAAGCACCCTCGGAACTGGACGTGCACATGCACATGTCCGAGCATGTGGTCATGCGCTGTCTGGACGAGTTGGAAATCATCCTTCCAGAAGATACCAAACTGAGCCTGTTCTCCTTCACCGCGTGTGCCAATGTGAGCATCTCGGGCGTTGAATTTCCACTTGACGAGGAACCGCTCGCTTTCTCCACGCGTGGACTGCACAATGTGGCTCTTGGTGGCCCGATTCACATCCAAAGTGAAGGGGCTCTAGTCGTGGTCATTGCGCGGGAACAGAATTAATGTGGAGCAGATTATTCGGGTAC
>CAXEUI010000255.1:0-2388 GCA_963999335.1 uncultured Candidatus Poseidoniales archaeon | reverse complement strand
CCGGGGCAATCTCCACCGGCACTCACGGTTCGGGACGCCACAGCATGTCGCACTACGTCGAAGGGGTGCGGCTGGCGCGATATGACGAATCCACCGGACAGGCGATGATCGATGAGTTGAGCGCTGGAGAACCGTTGCTGGCAGCTCGTTGTTCACTGGGTTCGCTCGGAATCATTCTGTCTGTGAAAATTCGATGCCGCGCACAGTACAACGTGCAGGAGCATTTCACCGAGTCTCGTCGGCTGAAAGACGTTCTGAATGCCGAAGAATCATATCCACTCCAGCAGTTCTATCTCATCCCTTGGCGCTGGTCCTACTTCATTCAGCACCGGCGTGAGGATGCCGGCAAACGGTCCCGCCTCGCCAAGTTGTACCGCATCTACTGGCTGAGTGTGATGGACTATGGCCTGCACCTGCAGATATTGTTCCTGGAACGCGTGCTGCGAAGCCGGCGCATGATCCAGTTTGCCTTTCGCCGCATCGTCTCGGCATTCCTGATTCGCAAGTGGAAGGTCACGGATCGTTCCTCGTCCATGTTGGTGATGAAACACGAGGCCTTTCGCCATATTGAAATCGAATTGTTCGTGCCCCGAGACCAGTTGGCCGATGCGCTCATATTCACCCACGAAGTCATCAAGGTTGCTGCCGGAAAAGAGTCAACATTGTCAGCAGACAACCAGCAGCGAATCGATGAACTCGGTATGCAAGAGGATCTGGATGGACTTCAAAATCAGTACTGCCACCACTACCCCATCTGCGTGCGACGGGTGCTTCCTGATGACACCTTGATTTCGATGGCCAGTGGCGGAAATCAGGACTGGTACGCGGTGAGTTTCATCAGTTATGCAAGACCCAAACGGCGTGCTGGTTTTTCCCTGTTCGCGAGCTTCATGGCCCGAAGCATGTCACAACTCTTCCAAGCGCGTCCCCACTGGGGTAAAATCTGCCCCTTGGAGGCCAGCGAACTGACATCCCTCTACCCCAGATTCGATTCTTTCCGAACGGTCTGCAATACGCTTGATCCGCAAGGCGTCTTTCAAAATGAATGGACAACGGCGTTGCTGCAAGCAGATGATCATGTGGAAGATATTCCTTGAAGGATGGCCCGAGTGAGGTCACTCTTCGGCTTCAATCACGATGTCCATGCCATCATAGCCGGCGTCGAGCGCCATTTCAGCTGATTGAACGGCCATGCGGACCTTGATTGCGGTGTCGGGGGTGACCGATATCGATGTGATGCCACAATCGATGAGGAACGGTGGGAACGAATCCGGATGGTCGCTGGGTGCCTGTCCACAGATGCCGATCTCCAATCCTTGCTTGGTGAACTTCTCAATGGCCGTGCGCACCATCTGTTTGACCGCAGATGAGCGCGCATCGACTGGATGCAGGTACCCTTCCAGATCATCACGAGAGACGGCATAGACGGTTTGCACCAAATCGTTGGTTCCAATCGAGCCTCCATCTAGTTCCATCGCATCCATGAACTGTTCAGCGAGAATGACGTTGCTCGGCAATTCGACCATGATGAACAACGGGACACCATCCGCCTTGCCGAGTTTATTCTCTGCCAGCAATTCCTTGACCGCTGCGCCTTCCTCGGGTGAGCGGCAGAATGGGACCATGAGTTGCAGATTGTCTAGGCCGAATTCATGGACCACACCTCGCAGTGCCTCGCACTCCATCTCAAATGCGGGTGCGAACATGGGGTCGACATAGCGCGACGCTCCGCGCCATGCAATCATCGGATTCTCCTCGACCGGTTCAAAGATTGAACCACCGACCAATTCTCGGTATTCGTTGGATTTGAAGTCGGACAATCGAACCAGAACAGGGCGGGGATGGAAGGCCGCGCAAATGAGGCCAACACCCTCCTTCAGAGAGTCGATGAACAGATGACGTGCATCCTTGTATGGCCCAGACATCAATTCGATTTGAGCCAGCATTTCCATCATTTCTTCCTCAGTTTGTAATTCGAGGTGGGTTTGGAAAGGTTCCAGTGCCTCGTCCATCTCTCCTGTCTCATGATACCGCATGAGCGCTTCATGGTGGACGAGCGCCAATGGGTGGATGCCCACTTCGGCCGAGAGAATGAATTCGATTCTTGCCAAACCCACACCATCGACCGGGAGCATGGAATCGGCCAGAGACTTTGTCGGGAATCCGACATTGAGTTTGAGTTTGGTTCGCAACGGAACATCTGTGTTGATTTCGATGGTATCGATTTCGAAGGGGTGGATACCATCCAGCAGCAAACCTTCGTCTCCTTCTGCACAGGTGCCTGTGACCTCCATGCCTTCTTCGAGCACGCGAAGCGCGTCGATGCAGCCGACAATGGCGGGAATGCCAAACTCGCGTGCGATGATCGCCGCGTGGCTGGTTCGCCCT
>CAXEUI010000254.1:0-2388 GCA_963999335.1 uncultured Candidatus Poseidoniales archaeon | reverse complement strand
AGTATCCAGAGAAAATGCAATCCGAATCAGAAGATTGGCGGCTTACCGCACGTTCCACTGGCTTTTCAAAACCCCAAGACCATGATTTACATCTCTGGGCAATCTTGGATGATTGGTATGCAACGAATAATCGTCCGAATACATCGGTGATGGCTCTCATCGTCAAGCGACTACCTGAGGAATGGTGGGCACCAGTTGCCGAGATTATCCTCACAGCATTATCCGATGACCCTGATAGCATCTCTTTCATTGCTGAAATGGACATTGCATGGCCTGCTCTGATTCTTCGACCAGAAGGGGAGATTCATCTCATTCCCGGCCATTCATCCACTCAACACGGAGGTGTGCGCCGAACCCTTCTCGCTCGATTGGAACGACTGACTGAACACAATCAGTGGTCAGAAGAATTGCCAGGCTCACGCATGATTCGTGATCTCAGTGATGCACTTCGGGCCAGCCGTGATTTATTGACCCCACCCTTCGGCCGTACCCACCCGATGGTCGGTTGGTTGGCAATCCCAACCCATCGATGGCCACCCACTGAAGTCATTCAAACGACCGAGGGGGATGCTCGAATCGCAGCTCGATTGGCCAAACTGTCATCTGGATGGCATGCGGAGTTATCCCGAAATCCGATGGATTATTGACAGATGTATTCAAAAAACCCACCCGCATCGGTAGGTCTGCCCGGCTGCAACACCGCTGTGAGCCCTCCCGTCGCCGGGTTGGGCGATGAGCACCGGTACCAACGCCGGGTCAAACCCACCCCATCGAAGACCGACGGGACCCCACGGGGAATGAGCGTCGGTGCAAGCGGGTGGGCAACGAACCGGGTTATGGGTCCCCAGATGACGACAGGATGATTCATGGGACAACCCCCCGGTCCGACACATGCCCTGGGGCTGGGTCAGGATCACGAGCTACGGCGATGAGATGGTCCGTTACGCCCCGGGGCACACTTTCTCTTCCGCCGGATTGAAAGACTGTGGACGGCACGAATCAATTGATGAGCGCAACCCTTTGCCTTGTCGGCGGGACTTTCGATTGCTTTCATGCTGGCCATCAAGCTCTACTTGAAGCCGCATTGAGTTGCGATTCCGTCGAAGTATGGGTGACTTCGGATGGAATCGCTTCCGAGAAAGACCCTCGGATTAAATCCCAGTCTGAACGTCAAAAGGACATTTCAGATTGGGCTGGCGACCGTTCTTTGTCTACACACTCTCTGGAAGATTCGTGGGGGCCGGCCCCAACAAGAGGAGATGTGACACACATTGTCTGCACCCCTGAAACGCTTGAGAACTGTGATCATATCAATCAAATGCGAATTGAAGGCGGCCTGACCCCTTTGGAAATCGTTGAGGTCTCCCATGTTCTTGCTGAAGATGGTGAATCCATCTCCTCTTCCCGTATCCGTCAAGGAAGCATCAATCGAGAAGGCGTACTCTGGATTCGAGAATCTGATCTTGAACGAGCCGTCCATCTGCCCACATCTCTCGACTCAGAACTGAAAGAGCCCATGGGGACACTCTACCCAGGCCCAGAAGACACCCCTGAGGTAGCCATTCAAGCTGCCGTGGAGGCCATCCCAGCATCTTCTCCCTGCCTAATCGCAGTTGGAGATGTCACCGTGAATGCATTGCTTGAAACAGGCTGGGTGCCCGATCTCGGTGTTGTCGACGGTCAGACCAAACGAACGCCTTGGGATGGTGAAATAGACATGACTTCCTTTGTGGGCCATCTCTCTTGTGAAAATCCCGCTGGCCAACTGACTCCGGATCTGCTTGAATCTACGGATCTGGCGCTTGATTTCGCTTTCTCAGAGCAGGGTGGCCCCGTCTTGCTAGAAGTAGAAGGGGAGGAAGACCTTGCTCCAATCATGATTCATCTTCTGGCCCCACTCGGCACTGTTGTTCTCTATGGACAACCCTCTGCAGGAGTGGTCCTTCGAATCACCGACGAATCAACAAAGGTGCGATGTCGAGCATTACTGGATGCTTTTGAAGTCAGGTGAACTCATGTCCGATGGACCTTTGATTAGCCTCACAGTATGTATGCGAAACGCAGAGCATTGGGTGGATGATTGTCTAAACTCCCTCATCGAACAAACCTATCGTCCGTTGGAGATCATTGCAGTGGATGACGGCTCAACTGATGAGGGATTGGCGAAACTGAAGGCTTGGGAAGGGGAACACAATGGCATCATCGTCTCCGTTCTCAAACAACCTCCAACCGGGCTGTCCGCAGGTCGGAATTTGGCCCTTGAACATTCAAAGGGCAAGTGGGTTGCCATCACCGATATCGATTGCAGACCGGACCCCTATTGGATCTCTGAGATGTTTGAGGTCAGTGATGGGCTTGATGATGAACAAGTGCTGGCTGTGACCGGCC
>CAXEUI010000253.1:0-2390 GCA_963999335.1 uncultured Candidatus Poseidoniales archaeon | reverse complement strand
AAGGCATCTTCCCAATGGACCGAGAGGAATTCCAATCACTATTCGAGCCGATCAAGTTCGCGTAACACAGCGTGTCGATGAGTAATATGAGGTCGCGCGCGCGTGTTATATACAGGAAGTAGGTCGCCCGATTCCCCTCAATGGAGTGTTTACGATGTCAGCCCGCAATGAGACCCCGCACACCGTGCTGAAGACGCTCGGTCAGAAGACGTGCAACGGTTCGTGGGATGCCTCCACTGAGAACTTGACCATCCAGCAGGTCATCGAGGTCTCTGAGACCAAGAAAGACAAACTCACGGGAGCGACCCAGAAGGCTCGCGCCCTCGAAGTCATGGGCACTTGTGTATCCATGCGAGTCAGTGTTGAGGGCATGCGCCCGAAGGAAGCCATTGCGGCAGTAAAAAATGGAGATTTTGATTCACAATTCAACTGAGTAGAAATCACGGATTGCGGGAGAGGGGCAACCCTCGTGGACCGCGGGGGTGAGAAATATGGAACAGAAAATCAAGCAAGCAATCGAACAGGCTCTCTCTGAGGCTCCTGAGCGAAAATTCGTCGAGACGGTGGAGTTCGCCTTCACAATCCGGGATGTTGACCTGAAGAATCCATCCAACCGTATTCACGAGGAGATTCGTCTTCCCGCCGGTCGAGGTCGCACACCCAGCATCGCCATGTTCGCCGAAGGTGAAATGGCAGCCAAGGCCAAAGATGCTGGAATCGTGGTCATCGACCCAACACAGATTGAGGAAATCGGTGGCGCACGACAGAGGGCCCGAAAACTTGCGCGAAGACACGATTTCTTCCTCTCAGAAATTCCTCATATGGGCCCGATTGGGCGATTCCTCGGTGTGGTTCTCGGCCCACGTGGCAAAATGCCACGTCCTGTGCCACCCGTTGCAGATCCAGCACATATTGCAGCCGGATTGAAGGATGTCGCCATCGTACGAAGCCGTGACAAGATTACCTTCCACACCGTCATCGGTACACGCAACCTCGGTGTAGATGCACTCACACAGAACGGCATGGAAGTCTGGAAGCGTGTCACCAGTAAACTTGAGCGCGGATCAGGCAATATTCGATCATTCTACGTCAAGACCTCAATGGGCCCCTCAATCAGAGTGGAGGTGATTATCTGATTCCAAAGGCAGCACAGTGGAAAAAGGAGCGTGTTTCGGTCCTTGCTGACATCCTCAAGAAAAATGGTGTCATCGGCGTCATCGATGTAGCGGGAGTGCCGGCTCAAGCCATGGTCGGTATGCGTGAAACACTTCGCCAACATATGGTGATGACCATGGCCAAGAAAACACTCGTTCGCCGCGCGTGGAAAAAAGTCGGTCTTTCTGAAGATGAACTCGGCACACTGCTAGATGGTGTGACTCAGCCCATGTTGGTGCAGACTGACGATCTCAACGCATTCCAACTCTTTGCTGAATTGGAGAAGACGCGAACCGGTCGTCCCGCGAAAGCGGGAGATATTGCACCCAACGACATTGTCATCGAAGCGGGGCCCACTTCGTTCCCACCGGGCCCGATTGTGGGTGAATTCAACTCCGTTGGCATTCCTGCCAAGATTGAGAAGGGCAAGGTATCCATTGTGAAGACGGTCACGGCTGTTGAAGCGGGTGAGCCCATCAGTGCAGACCTCGGTCTGATGCTATCCAAACTTGAGATCAACCCGATTGAGATTGGTCTGATTCTATCCGGCGCGATTGAAGGGGGCGTCGTCATGGCAGCCGAGGATCTCGATCTTGACCTCAGTGGATTCACTGCGAACGTGAAGAGTGCCACCAGCGGTGCCTTCAATCTCGCTTGCAATATCGGATGGTTCACCAACGAAACCGTGCCAGTGCTCATCTCAAAGGCGGCTGGTGAAGCGATGGCGGTGGCTGTCGAGGCTGGCATCCACAATGAAGAGACGATGCCGATTCTAATCAGTCGGGCACACGCCCGAATGTTGGCCGTTGCAGGCCAAGTAGACTCCTCTGCACTGGACGATGAATTGTCTGGTGCACTCGGTTCCGCGGCTACGGTCGCGGCTGCCGAACCCGCTGCTGACGAGGCACCGGCTGAAGAAGCCGCTGCTGAAGAAGCAGAGGATGAGGATGAGGGCGCCGAGTTCGGTGGTCTCGGGGACATGTTTGGTTGATCCCCAAAACAACAAAAAAAAGGTGAAAAAAAATGGAATACGTGTATGCTGCTATGATGCTGCATTCTGCAGAGAAAGACATTGACGAGAAGTCTGTTGGCGCCGTTCTGAAGGCTGCCGGCGTGAAGGCTGACAACGCACGCGTGAAAGCGCTCGTTGCAAGCTTGGCTTCCGTAGACATCGGTGAGGCAATGAGCCAGGCCATCGCGGCACCCGCTGCGGCGGCTCCCGCTGCTGCTGGTGG
>CAXEUI010000252.1:0-2394 GCA_963999335.1 uncultured Candidatus Poseidoniales archaeon | reverse complement strand
ACATGATCTGTGACCAGATAGAGAGTCAGCATAGAATCATCCGATTCGCATTCATACCATTCATTTGGTGCAGGATTGGATTCCTTCACCCAGCAATGGTCGAGAAGTCGATCTGCAGACATACTGAAATTCGCTGTGTACGACGTTTCATCCCCCCTTTCCATATCGATGTTCGTCGACTCCCGCATGTCATCGTTCCACGGATCCATGGATTCTACAATCATCATTAGAATCAAAGGGACAAGCATGAGGAATAGTGGCACTCCAAGGCCGATGTAGAATTTCTTCCAGATGAAGGGTGGCTGCTCGACTGCATACATCTGACCATCTGGGCCTGTGACGTACTTGTACTCGGCAGAAGCGTCCGGTGCTCCCGACAAGGCCTCTACGCCCGTCAGGGTGGTTGGAGAACCGGTCAAACTAGGGGTATCCGCAGAAATAATCGGGGATTCGGGTTCGTACTCATCACTCATCGGCGACCTCTCCTTGTGCCATCGGCAGACTGTCCAGTAAATTGCGCTTCTCATCGGGCGTTAAAAGTGCCATCCCCGCCATGGCCAATTCACGACGAATCGGCTCGAGAATCGTCTCCTCCAACTCACCTCTGTAGAACATGTTGTAGGTGTCGAATGGAATGAGGCGCAGGTCGGGACTGACGATGTGGACGCAGGTCTTCTTGACGCTGCGTAAATCGAAGGAGTGGGCATCGATGAAATCCATGATGATGATTCGGAAGACATTGTCATAGGAGAATTCGCTGGGCATCTCCAGTTCAGGCAGACAGCACAGCAACTGTGCGAGAGAATGTCCCGCTGAATCCGGACTGTGTGCCGTCGAAAGTAAATCCAGAATCTTGGCTTTCAATACCTGATCCTGCTCGAACTGGATGGTTGAACGAGGGCCTGCGAGTAGGGTCTCATCGTCGATATGCCGCGTGAGTGGGACGATGGTTTGACCCATACGAAGCGCGTATGCCATTGCGATGGAGTCTGGATGACAGGGAACGGGAAGCATGTCCTCAATCTCGAAGGAGTCTGATTGTTCGCCAATCATTCGACGAACTTCGGAAAGTGTCAAACGATCTTTGGCCATATCGTAATCTTCGTGTCGGCCCGCCTGCTGAATGGGTTGGAAGGTGACACCCCGGACACAATTCCAGGACTGGGCATGCTCGATGATATTGCCAATTTCATGGTCGTTGAGTCCCTTCTGCAGCGTGACGACAAGTGTTGTCGATACATTGTGGGCTTCGAGATTCTCCAGTGCTCTCTGACGAACATCCCGAAGATCAGCACCTCGAAGGCGCATCAACGGTTCTCGCTCAAGACTGTCGAACTGTAGATAGAGTTCGAACCCTGGGTTGTATTCAGCCAGTCTGGCAGCGAACTCGGGCTCGTTGGCGATGCGAATGCCGTTCGTATTGACCATCAAGTGCTTGACAGGCCTTTCTCGAACCGCATCCAGAATATCGAAGAAGTTTGGATGGAGGGTGGGCTCGCCACCTGAGATTTGGATGACATCTGGTTCAAGCTCATTTTCGACAACAGCATCGAGCATTTCGACGATGTGTTCCAATGTTCGGTAGTCTTCCTTGCGCTCTGGTCCACTGTCCGCATAACAGATGGGGCACTTGAGGTTGCAATGGTCGGTCACTTCAATCAATGTCAGGCAGGAGTGTTGCTCGTGCGAAGGGCAGAGGCCGCAATCGTAGGGGCAACCGTACTTCACCGGGGTGTTCCAGCGCTCTGGCATCTCGCTGGGCTTGACATAGACCTCACGGCAGCGACGATAGTAATCCGCATCATCCGAGAGCAGGACCTTCTCGCGCTTGGCGCATGAATAGCAAAGTTTGTCCATGTAGACGTTGTTCTCCTGAATGATAATCTTGCCTTCGGTTCGTCGCAGACAGTCCGAGCAAACGCTGGTGGCGGAATCGTAGAACAGGTAGTCCCGAACCTTGCCGCTCATGGCTGCCTGTGGTTGACTTCGTCTATTGAACGTTCACCCGGCTTCCCGTAGGTGAAGAACCACAGCAACCCGAGCACGCAGGCCCATTGGATTGGCGTGAGTCCAAAGAATTCGACTGGGGTGCTGTCCTTGATGGAATCGATGATGATGCGCCAGATGAGATACAGGGCCATGAACATCTGGAAGCGCTGACCGATGAGTGGTGTCTCCCATTTCTCAAGGAAGGCCCAGATGGCTCCGAGTGCCAGAATACCATACAATTGGGTGGGATGGCGGGCACCGTCACCGAAATCGATGCCCCATGGGATATCCGTATGGTAACCATGGGTCCCATCATCCAGACCCGTGAGGAAGCAGCCGATGCGTCCGATGGCCATCGAGATGATGAGAGGCGTCACATAGACGTCCCCAGTTCGAACCGATATT
>CAXEUI010000251.1:0-2404 GCA_963999335.1 uncultured Candidatus Poseidoniales archaeon | reverse complement strand
GCATCCAGTCGTTGCGATATCGCCAGGACAAACAGCATCATCGACATTGTCGACGACAGCTGGTGCCAAATCTCCGACCGGAGTCACAGTCACACGGATGTTAAATTCCGTCTGATTGTTGTCACCATCATTGATGATGATCGGCCGGAAATAGACGACGTCACCAATGTCTATTCCATTCCGAGTGTTACCGCCCGCATCCACGAATGTTTCTCGTGGTTGTAGGACGTCGTGGAGCGTAATTTCGTACGCTGCACGGCCACCCGTTTCCATTTCGTTCGTATCTTTTAGCTCATCAGCGAAGTCGATTGCAGCAAACAAGCTGGTCAACATCAACGCCGTGAGTACAATAGGTACTATTTGCTTCACTTTCAAGTCCTCCCTCACAGTGGGTGCGTCGCCACAGGAAAACTTTGTATTTATAGTGACCGCCGGCGCAAGTTACTTTTTGAGGGTTAAACTTGCATTTCTTTATTACCTCTGGAGCAAACGATTTGTAATTTAATTGACATCCCGTAGGGCTTCGGCAGGGAGAATGGATGCGGCTTTTCTGACCGGCCAGAATGTTGCGATGAGTGTCAGGACATAAGCACCGATGACAATCAGATAGATTTCAGTCCAAGGCATGATGAAGTCTGCACCGTCGTCCTTCATGAAACGATCATAGAGCGCATAGTGGAAACCAACACCCACCAATGCACCGTTCAGAATCCCTAGGAAAGAAACCCATGACAACTCGACCAAGAAGGTCGCCACAACCATGCTTCGTTGGAAACCAAGGGCTCGCAATATGCCAATCTGATGACGACGTTCACTGACGTTTCGAATGGTGACCACGGCCAGCCCTGCGATGCCAACAGCCAGCCCAAGTGCGAGGAAGGCCTTGAGGAGATTGAAGATGGACAAGAAGAAGGTTTGAGCTTTGGCGAAGGCCACTTCGATGACGAAGACAGCCACGCCTTCTTCGATCATTCCGCGTTCAATCTGATCTGCAGCTTGCTCTTGTTCGGCCACTGGAGTGCCTTCAGGTACACTGAACCAGACAATCTGTGGGCTGGCTTCAAATCGCTCTTCGGCGAATGCGGACTGGATGTAAATCCCAGAAACCATAATCGAGGCTTCCTCCTTGAGAATACCAGCAACGAAGACGGTTCGATTGACACCCGAATTGCTGGGGTCACTGATCAGAATCGAACTGCCGATGTTCAGGTCGAGTGTGGGCGAGTCGTCCCCTCGCTCTTCGGGTTGGGTTGTCAGACTTGAATCGATAATCACGAGGCTTTCGTCGGCGAGAACGGCCGCCCACGCATCTGCTTCAGTATCACCGAGTTCTTCGGCCCAGAATTCCAGCCCCAAGGCTCCATGTTCGCTGAAATTCTCATCGAACCCACGCAGTCCCACGAGGAGAGTGTCTCCGGTTCCATCACTTCGTTCAGCTGTAACGGCCCCAGAATAAATGGTTGCAATCGAATCGAAATCTGAGACATTCATGTCACCCAAATCCCAGTTGTTGATATCCGGATCCAGCTCGCTGCTGCTGAACGCGAGGATTTCGTAATCGCCCCCGGATTCATCGCTCATATCATCTAGGAAATTCCCAAACAGGGCACTGTATCCTGAGAGAATGACGACGGCGAAGATGACCAAGGAGAACATGCCCATCGTCATCGCGGTGCGGAATGGGGTGGCCATCGGATAGGCAAGGCTTGTCGGCAGAACAGAGGCGATGCGACCTGAAAGCGGGGCGAGCATACGCGAGAGGAAGCGTGTCACCAAGGGCGCCAAACTGGTCAGCAACAGGACCCCTGCGGCCACCAAGAAGATGCCCATGATGATGAATGAGAAGGGGCCCTGCTCCCATTCTGCACTGATGGGGTCGCCTTTCCAGCCCCAGATGATCATGGATACACTGAGGATTGACAGAATCAGACGTGGAAGAACGACGGGGCGATGGAAGCGCATGCCCCGCACAGTGATGTCCTCGGGCAGAATCCATCCGAGAATCCAGAATGCTGGAGGGACGAGCGCCAACAGCAGTGTGAATCCACCCAGCAACCACCATGCATGACGGGTGCCGTCCGTCGCATCTCCAAAGAAGTAGGCGAGTGCGAAGCATCCCAATGAAGAGAATCCGAGAAACAAGGTGACCAGGATTGACCACCACGGTAACCCAGCCCCGTACCGAGTGGGGATGCTTCGGATGGCAGCGACAACGTTGAGGCGACTGATCCACATCGAGGTCATCCACAACGTCGACCAAGTCACCAAGAAGCCTGCCGTGAATCCAGCGAGAAGGCTCTGGAAAGACCAATCAAAAACAACGGTCCATGACAAGGTGTCCTGGAAGGCGGTGGCCATGAATTTCATCAAAATCCAAGCCACACCAATGCCGACAAATGCGCCT
>CAXEUI010000250.1:0-2405 GCA_963999335.1 uncultured Candidatus Poseidoniales archaeon | reverse complement strand
CGAAGCACTTGGGAACAAGATGGCGGCTTTTGATGCGGCACGCACCGCACTTGAACATGCACCCGATGATGAGAACTGCCTGAGAATCATTGAGGATCTCAGTGGATTCCTGTTGTAATTGCATGTGGGCATCGGCAAATGTGGTTTTGAACGAGAAAAGGGCGATTCGGCCTGTTTTGGACGTTTTTTCGGTGAAGGCAACGTTCTTGACGGAATGGGCTACCCCCGAAGCGTCGGCGAGGGCCGTAGGGGTGGATGTATGCGAATCGATGGTGCGCACGTATTGGTCACGGGTGGAACTGGTTCCATCGGTTCCGAAGTTGTTCGTCAATTGATGGACCGCAATCCGAAACACATCACAATCTTCTCCCGTGATGATTCCAAACACTTCTATTTCCAACAGGAATTGGTCGGCCGAAATGATATCACCTTCATCATTGGAGATGTACGCGATCGTGAATCCCTTGCGCGCGCGTTCCAGACAGACGTGGATATTGTGATTCACGCAGCAGCACTGAAGCATGTTCTCATCTGTGAGCAGAATCCCATTGAGGCAGTGAAAACCAACATCCTTGGTACACAAAACGTGGTTGACCTCGCAAAGGATGCAGGGGTGCAGATGATGCTCATGGTTTCCACGGACAAAGCGGTTTCACCCACCTCAACGATGGGGGCTTCGAAATATGTCGCTGAGAAGTTGACACTCGATGGGAATTCAACCGGAGATATGCTCTGTTCTTGTGTTCGCTTTGGCAACGTTCTGGGCTCACGTGGCTCAGTCATTCCAGCCATGGTCAAGGGCATCAAAGAGCGGGGTCAAGTTTGGATCAGTGACGAAGCAATCACTCGATTTGCAATGCCGATTCCTGAGGCTGCATCTCTGGTGCTCGACGCTGTTGAGATGACCGAGGGTGGCGAAATCTTCGTTCTCAAGATGAAGGGCTTCAGTTTGGGTCAATTACTCTCTGTTTTCAAGGGTATGAATCTACGAGACGGTGGCTTCGATGTTGATGTTCGCGGCCTCATTCGTGCAGAAAAACTGCATGAAGACTTGGTGACCTCAGACGAAATCGCGCGTCTGTACGAAACCGACACACACTATGTGGTTGCACCGCCTGTCGGTGATTGGTCTCCTGCCGCGAATATGCAGAAGGCGGATCTTTCCGAATACAATTCTTCTCACGCTGAAATGTTCAAGGATGCTGAACTCGTTGAGCACATCCGCGAATGTATTGTCATGCTTGGATTGGAGTGATGTCCATGATTGGCGTGACCGGTGCTTCCGGTTTCATTGGGGGTCATTTGCTCGCTCAACTGGGTGATGCTGGAGTTGGGGCCGATCTGCGTTCTCTAGATACGCCCGAGGCTCTGGCCGCCCACTTGCGTGAGAACGGTTGTCGAACGATTGTCCATTTGGCTGGACCTTTGCCTGATGATGATGAGGCGGACAGTGTTGGGTTGAAGTTGGCACAGAGAGTCGTGGGCGCTGCGTCGATGTTGGATGAATGTCACATCATTTTCGCCAGTAGTATTCGAGTTCATTCACGCGATGAAGAAATCTTCAGTGTCGATTCTGTTGTGGATCCCTTCGATTCATATGGAGCAGGAAAAGCGGCCGCAGAAGTGGTCTTGTTGAGTTGCGCTGATGCTGAGCATCCTGTCTCTGTTCTCAGAATCTCTTCGGTACAGGGAGTCGGAGTGAATGGTCACGCTCAAGGCCTCATCAGTGTGTTTGCGAGACAAGCCGCATCGGGCGGGCCCATCACAATCATGGGTACTGGAGATTCTGTCAAGGATCTCGTAGATGTCCTCTCTGTTCTCGATGTAATCGGGGCTTGCATTCTACAGCCACCGACCGATGCATCCTATTCCCAGATCATCCCCGTGGGTTCAGGTCAACCAACGACCGTATCAGATGTGGCTGAAGCGATTCGAAATCTATCCGGTGTTGACATTGTTCACATCGATGCGGATCCAAATGACCTCTCGGGATATGTGGAGGGTGGCTCCGCGCCGAGCGAATGGATGAATATGGTCGAAGATGTATGGGGGGCCGTGCAGAATGAAATGGGGTGGCGTGATGAAAACGCCTAGATCCATGGATGATTTTGCGGGTTCTGATGTTCAGCAACTTCTCGACGAAGCCAAAGCTCGGTTCGAAAATAGAAATTACTGGGCGGTTCGGGTGCCTGCGCGCCTGTGTCTGGCCGCAGACCACACTGATTATTGGCATGCTTTCACACCAGAATTGGTGACATTTGCCAGTGATTCCTGCTCGATGAGAGCGATAATCTCCCCACGCAGCGATTCGTTGGTTCGGATGTTCAACATGAGTGAGTTCGAAGATTGTCAATTCGATTTGGATGATGATGCGCCACCACACGCGACGGGGGCGAACAGTTGGC
>CAXEUI010000249.1:0-2417 GCA_963999335.1 uncultured Candidatus Poseidoniales archaeon | reverse complement strand
GTTCGAGGCGACGCATAGCGTCGGTGAGTGGATGGTCGAACTTCCAAGAGGTGAAATCAGTGAAACTCGGCGCGGTGGCGCTGGTGTTCTCGAACTCCTTCTCGTCGACATGCAAAAGCGTTCAGAATCTGGATATATTCGCTGTGAGGCTGGCGCCCTTGGTGGCGCAGTAGGCCAGATTTCGGTTCGAGAAGGCACTCCATCGATGGTGCTCTACGAGGATTCAGACGGGACAGTGCTTTCCGGTCATGCCGCCTTGGGTGCCCTGCAAGAGGCATCTTCTCTAGAGGGTAGCCAATTGACCCGGCACATGGGCGTCGACCTCAATTTAATTGAGAGTCTGCATCCACTGGCCATTCTGCATTTGGAAGATGGCGAAGTCCTCCCTTGGGGCGAAGATTTCGAAGCCGAAGCTTGGTGGCATCGCCGACAGAGAAGGCGTCGACAGTGGAAGCGTCTGGATGCGTGGATTCCGGACAGTGACATCGACGAAGACGCTCCTGTGACTGAACTCCCACCTCTCCCCTTCCACCCCGGCTCTGAATTGCTCCCAGGCATGGTTGCGCTCATCGATGCACAAACACCGGGTGAAGTGATGTTGATGGCCGCACACCTCGGTCGAATCGGTCATCCATTGCTGGTGATTTCCCGGACCCCCAGTACACGCCTTGAAGATGAGGTTGGACTCCCGAACTCTGTCACCAAATGGTTGTCCGAAAAAGGCGAGGGTGACAACATCTGCAATACAACTCTGGAAGAAGTTCGCCGGCAGATCGATGGTTTCCTGTTCGGCGCGAATCGCGCTTGCATCCTCTTCGATGGTCTTGAGTTCTTGACTGGCCTGCACGGATTCGACCGATCGATTGAACTGATTCGCTCCCTCGTCGATTCGATTACATCCGATGAGCATCTGCTTCTACTGCCCGTGGACCTCAATGTATTCACGACACGCCAACGTGCCATACTGTTGAGAGAAGTTGACTCTCTGGACAGTGTTCGTGTGAGCAAATGGGCTGAACGCCCAGCCCGGTTGGAAGGCCACCCCTTCTGTTCTGATGATTGGTCGGTCATCCAAATCCCCGATCCGGTCATCCAGGCGCCTGCACCTGCTCCCACCCCTGATCTGCTCCTAGACGAAAATCGATGGTCGATCAGTGGAGTGGTCGATGCTTGGCGAGACGAGCGTCAATCAGAGATTCAAGAAGTTGCAGAGTCGGCCTCTTCAGTAGAAGAGGACGTTGAATCTCTGCCCGAATGGGCCACCGCCCCTTCAGCAAATCGAGGCGCTGACCCATCCCCTCCTGAACCGGTTGAATCTGAATCAGCGCCGGAACCCGAAGTGGTGGTCCAATCCGTACCCGAAGTGGTGGTCGAGCCCCCCAAGCCGCCCAAATCTCCCACCATCAATCACCAAGGAAATGTCGCACGAAAGGTTCGCCCCGCATCGTCCGTCAAAGACGGCCTCGTACACCTATCACCTACAGATGTGGGTGAAATCGTCACTGAGGATTCAAAGCGATTTGAGAAAGAAGGCATGAATCTGGCCGCATCGCAAGCTCGTGAAGTCGAAGCAAAGGTCGTCATCCCTGGCGAGGTCATCTCAGCAAGGGACAAACTCGATTTTGCCGCAAGCAAAGCCCGAATCATTGAACCGGGAGTCCATTACGAAACCGCACCTGATCTGCGTGTCATCGGCATGAGTGCTGCCAGTCGAGCGGCTGCAGGCGGCGATCTCTCTGACGAAACCCCACCCCTCACTTCAAACGCAGCAGCTCGGGAGGCCAGCAGCCGTTCTCAGCGAACACAACATCTGACGGGTCGATTGGCCGATCGGGAAAAATCATCGATTCGAACCATGGAGAATGCGTTTTCTGGCAGTAAAGGTGCGGAAGTGACGGTTTGGGAAAGGCTCCGCAAGTTAGAAGCAGCGGGTGTTGAAGTTCAACGGATTGTCGACATGTTCGAGATTGATCCAGAGGGGGCTATTGTGGCCTTAGAGGAGGCGGAAAAATGAGCATCATTCGCACCCCACTTCGCGATGCAATGGAGCGAAGTCGTCGATTCCTTGGGGAATCAGAGAGGAAAGAATCACTTCCTGAAGGCAAGAGTACGTTGCTTGACAACGTCTCCATCCGGGAACGAGCGAGAGCAGAGGCACGATTTGCTGCTCGCCATGAATTGCCCTCCAATGCCCCCTCTCCTTTGGAGAGATTGTCGATTCTCAGTGGAGATGGCACCGATTATGCTGAGACGGTCCACACTCGCCTTGAAGCGATGCGGGGCCGGATTCTGGAAGGAAGCCCCATGAATCTCGATCCTCAGGCTTCGAATCTACCCGCTGGAACACCTCGTTGGGTGGCAGGACAGGATGGACCTGATTCTCGTGACCCAATCGTCCCCATCTGGCGAGAAGTCCT
>CAXEUI010000248.1:0-2422 GCA_963999335.1 uncultured Candidatus Poseidoniales archaeon | reverse complement strand
TACAACCCCGGGATCAAATGGGAGCGAGCCCAAGAAGGGAACCTCAAATTCCTCTGCGGTGGCTTCTCCGCCGCCTTGCTTGAACAGATTGAGGGTGACCGACCAATCTCCAGCATCGTCAGCTGTTGCTTCCAATGGCAAGCCACGTGGACCCACGACGGAGACTTCGCTGTTGGGTTCGGCCTTGCCTCGCAATGTGTAGCCGCTCATGTTTTCCACCACACCGAGAAGCGGGATTTTGACGGTTTTAGAGAAATTGATGGATTTTCGACTGTCGAGAAGTGCCACATCCTGAGGAGTCGTGACGATGACCATGCCATCGATGTTGGGGAGATACTGAGCGACGGTCAATGGCTCATCACTGGTGCCCGGGGGGAAATCGATGATGAGTGCGTCGAGTTTGCCCCAAGCCACATCTCCGATGAACTGCTGAATCGCACCCAATTTAATCGGACCACGCCAGATGATGGGTTTGTCGGGATCATCCAGAAGGAAGGCCATGGACATCACTTTGAGGCCGTTTGGTCCATCCGCAGGATGAATCTGATTGTCCTCGACATGGAGTTCAGTATCTTCGATGCCCAGCATCTTCGGGATGTTGGGCCCCGTGATGTCGATGTCGAGAATGCCGACCTTCTTGCCTTGCTTTGCCAAACTCAGTGCTAGGCCAGTCGCTACGGTGGATTTTCCTACACCCCCCTTGCCGGAAAGGACCATGATTTTGTGACCAATATCTTCGGCCAAACGGGTCATTCGAAGTTTGCGGCGCATCTCAGCATAGGCCTGCTCCATCTGGGCCTTTTGGTCGGCTGAAGCCTCTTCTGGGACAGCCTCTTCTTCTTCATCTCCAGGATTGTGATGAGAAATCGGGCCGCTCATATCGCTCTCTCCAAGAGCGCCGACTCAACACCCATACTTCAAGGCGTGGCTATTCCCCAATCACCTGATTGGGTGTCGAAAATTGGTGCGAGCGCCGAGATTTGAACTCGGGTTCAGGCGTTGGCAACGCCCGGTGATAACCACTACACTACGCTCGCAGCATCTCGGCCATCCGACCTACCTTTTTCTAAGCGTCGGTGATGAATCGTGCGCCTTATTTCCAAGGGTCGCCTGGCGAGGAAATCATCTCTTTCAAACCACCTTTTCGAATCCAAACGAAGATTCCCGCAGCCACGAGAGCAAGCAGGAGGCCGATGACGCCTAGAATGACCCAAACGTTACTGGCTCCTGCCAATACGGCTTGTCCACCGCCACCGCCTTCACCTGAAGAACCCAGTTCAACCGAGAAGGTTCGGTCGTTGACCGGTGTTTGTGCCAGTTGCTGATCAATGCCTCGAATGTCGATGGTGGTCGCTCCACCCGGAACACCCGGACGAACTTCAACAATCACTGACCAGATGCCGTCACCAGCCTCAGCATCGGCGCCGGCACCATCGTCACGCATGGCAATCCAAGTATCACTCTGACCCGGGGGTGCAAGTAGACCCAATCGAGCCTGCACGATTGTCACCGGATCCAAATCGGTCACCCGTGCGGTCATCGTGTATTGATTCGTGCCAGTGAGAGGGATATCGAGACTGCTGACAATCTCGCCATTGTCATAGAATGTGACCTCTGAAATGGCTGGACCCTCATTCAGGATGTGCAGGCTCGGCAACTCTTCACCGGTTCCAAACTGCGTGGTTGAGCCACTGCCGCCAGCTCCATCCTCAAGTCGCACAGAGAGGACTTGATCGCCGCTGGGTATGGTTTCGGGGACAATTAGATTCCCGACCCAAGCACCATCAGACAGTGTGAGCCAGGTGACATTGCCACCCCATTGGGTGGTATCGATGCCCACAGCAGTCACGCCCGAACCGTCATTCGCGTTCAATGTGACAGAGATTGTATCTCCTCGATTCACAGTGTTCGGAGAGTAAGCATAGGACGAGATTCGAGGCAGTCGATTGAGGACCAAGATGTCGTGCGCCTCACTCGCCGTAATCCAATCATCAGAGACTTCGACCTGAATGCTGACATCACCATCGACAATGCCAGAATATTCAATCTCAGCGGTGAAGGTCTCGTCGTGAATTGAGGTGTCGCCCTCAAGTCCAATGTCGTTGAGCGTAATCGTTCCCATGGATAGAGCGGAAAGGTCTGCGGTGACACTGCGGACGTTCCAATCGACATCATCGACTTCGACTTCCAAGTGGACGCTGCTTGCACCCTCATTGGTCATGGCACCCTCGCGAATCGAGACGGATATGATGCTCGGAGCCGAGTTCTCGCCCTCGGTGATGATGGAGGGAGACAGCACGCGTGCAAGAGATTGGGTCTCACCGAATTCAAGACTGTCGCCGTCATCGAGATCGAGAGTGACGTTGCGGGTGACCTCGGCAATCAAACCAGGGAGAATCCCCTCGCTGATGACAGCACCCGT
>CAXEUI010000247.1:0-2436 GCA_963999335.1 uncultured Candidatus Poseidoniales archaeon | reverse complement strand
GTGACATCGGTCGAAAGTGGGGCGATTTGCACGAGATTTTCGTCTGGGAAGATGGTGTGAAATTGGTTGGCGACAGACTGTATTATTTCCAAGCTATCCATCAAGAAAGCGATGTGATTCCTGAGAATGTGGATTGCATTCGAGCCCTCATGGGGACCGATTCTGACTGGCGATCTTCCGTGGCCAAGACAGATGCTGCAATTTCAGCATATTACAACTGCTGAGGCCCAATATTTGTGAATTGTCGGACGCCCTTCGGGCGTCAACTATCAAAAAGGGGCGGGGGTTCGTTCCCTCCCATGCGTCGCGTCAGGGTTCCGTTCATCCTCGTCGCTCTGATGCTCACGATGTCATGGGCTGCTGCAATCCCAACGACCTCTAACGCCTCGCTTGAATCCCCTCTTTGGACGGCCGAAGAAGCCGCTGAGAACTGGTACGAATCCGAAGGCGCCCCATCGTCCAGTGTCGCCATTTCATCTGGGTCCGGCCGACTATGGGTCCAGACGGGTGAATTCGACCCTGTGTTTGAACAATCCTCGATTCCAACGCATCTGCAAGCAAACGATGACCCCTTCGCAACGGGCTTCTTCATCATGCAATTGTATCTGAATGATGGGGTGTTGGCGGAATCACTGGCCAAAGGCGTTGGCGCAACTATCGTCGACACCCTTCCCGAAGATGCTTGGGTGCTACGCCTTCCAAGTTCTACTCAATCTCGAAGTTCAGCAATCATTGAACTCGCTGAGGATGATCATGTTCGCTGGGTAGGGGCCCAACAACCAGCCTGGCGTCTTGATGTGGAACTCCATCAAATCAGTGGATTCGTCGATTTGGACCTGACTTTGGCGCAGGATGTCGACACCAGTCAAATGGAGGAACACCTCTACATGGCCGGGTCTGATTTCGTCCGTTGTGATGCCTATCTGTGCCAAGTCATCGGCTTGGATTCTGCATGGCTACCCGCCCTTGCCCGCGATCATCGTCTGTTGTTCATCGAGCAACACGATTCCATCGGCATCGTCAACAATTATGCACGCAGCATCTCGACCATTGATGCCACTGTGAACAACCACAACGGAGGCCTTGATGGGACCGGCGAAGTGGGCGCTCTTTCAGATTCCGGTCTGGATCAGGACCATGGTGACTTCAACACTCGAATCCGCGGCGTCTATCACAACTACGGCCCAGACAATTCGGCTGCAGACACGAATTCAGGACATGGGACACATGTATCGGGGACAATGCTTGGCGATGGTTCTGGAGATGCGTCCACTCGTGGAGTCGCCCCCGCCGCAACATTCCATTTCTATCAACTCGAACACGACGCATCCGGTCAACTGGCACGTTGGGGCTCACTCTACGATATGTTCAGAGATTCTCAACAGAAGAACGCACACGTCCAGTCCAACTCTTGGGGGGCACAATCCTCGTGGGGCCAGTACACTTCGGACTCTCGTTCCGCCGATTCTTTCCTACATGACTACGATGATTTCCTCGTCTTGTTCGCAGCCGGGAATGAAGGCAGCCAAGGGGCCCAATCGATTGCCCCACCAGCCACGGCCAAGAACGTCCTCACCGTCGGTGCTTCTACGACTGGAAGACCTGGAACTGCAGCGGCCGGCCAAGTCGCATCTTTCTCCAGCATTGGCCCGACTGCGGATGGTCGAATCAAGCCCGACATCGTTGCGCCAGGCGTTCAGATTTGTAGCGCTAGGGCTGAAGAGGCCCAGAATCCGGCCGGATGGTCCTGTTCCAGTGCTCGACATTCAGGAACCAACATCCCACTTTACATGTCAGCCGATGGAACCAGTGCATCCACACCTGTGGTCGGTGGCGCCGCTCTGCTTGCCCGACAGTTTTTGAGAACCGAACTTTCGATTTCAAATCCCGACAGTGCTCTCATCAAGGCGATTCTAATCAATGGTGCCCGAGATATCGGTACCGCCAATGTCCCGAACATGGATGAGGGTTGGGGGCAACTGGATCTGGAAGAGAGTCTGTACCCCTATGACGGTGTCATTGCCAAGAACATCTTCTACGATACATCCCAGACCCTCGCGCCGGGTCTTTCCTATGCCTACAATTATGCTCTGGACGGTTCGTACGGCGTCGATGTCACACTCGTCTGGAATGATCAAGAAGGCTCATCTTCGGCAACCCAATCTGCCGCACGCCTTGTCAACGACCTCGACCTGACCATCACTGCTCCGGATGGGACGGTGTACAAAGGCAATGATTTCGCCAATGGTTTCTCAACCACGGGTGGTTCAAAGGATTCTTTGAACAATGTCGAACGGGTCCGATTGTCGTCGGGTCCGACCGGAGATTGGACGATAACTGTGGCTCACTCGGGCGGTTCACACCAAGGATATGCCTTGGTCATCTCTGCTGTCGGGAATGAAAATCCAATCAGCGATATCGCTGTTTTTGCCGGCT
>CAXEUI010000246.1:0-2448 GCA_963999335.1 uncultured Candidatus Poseidoniales archaeon | reverse complement strand
TCCTCAAACCCACCGCTTGAGAAATCACGAATGGAGACATGAAACCTTGAAGCAGCGCGGCGCACGGCCGAAGGCCGTGGAAGACGAGTTGTTTGAGGCGGAACTCTTGGATGAGACCCCTCCTGAAGAGCGGCGAGAGAAGCGCCAACTCAACGGAGCAATGGGGGCGACTCTGGCCATCGTCGTCTTGTTCCTGATTCTTGCCGCGACGGTTGGAATCCCTCACAACATGATGGGGACTGATGCCAGCAACGGCCATTGGCTGCCACCGGTGGAAGAGCGTTCAGGCAAACTCTACGACAACAGCGATGTCTTCAGTCGAGTCTCGTGGAATGGAAGTTACAACATCTCTGAGGTTCAGTCCATCTTCGTCGATGTGCCTGCAATTACCCTCAGTGATGGAGGAGCGGGTGCAACGGGTGATGCTGAAGTTCATCTTGGACTGTGGTTGCCTGAAATCGAAGGATGTGACTACTCAGCAGGAAATGTCACCGAAGAATGCAAGGTACCCATCATTGCTGAAATTGGCCCGTACTACAACGATGGCGATGTCGATGCATTGACTCCAGCCGATCGATTGGGTCGATTCCTCATTGAGAACTTCGTACCCCACGGATTCGGTGTGGCTCAGGTGTCGGTGTTCGGTACAGGCGAATCCAACCATTGCATGGATCTCATGGGACATGATGAGATGGAGGGCATCAAGGCAGCTGTCGATTGGTTGGGTCAACAGTCCTGGTCCAATGGGAAAGTCGGTGCCATTGGGAAATCATACGACGGGTCGACGCCATGGAATGCTGCAGCCTCTGGTTCCGAGTATCTGGCGACAATCGTTCCGATGTCCGGGCTCATTGGTCTGCATGAACTGATGTGGCGCAATGGAAGCATGGAAGCGCGTGGGCCCATCATGCACAACGGTGTGTATGGTTCGTTTGGAATCGATGGCGATTCCGAAGATGCGCACAATCTCTGTGAAGGATACATGGAGGGGTACTATGCTGGTCCGGCGGCCTATTTGACCGGAGACGATCTCTCTTGGGCCAACAGCGATTATTGGACGGAACGCTATTTCCTCGACCGTGCGATGGAGGAATACAATGGTTCAATCTACATCATTCACGGAATGCAGGATTGGAATGTCGACCCACACATGGCCTTCCCTACACACCAAATTGCCATCGACAATGGATTTGAAGTGAAGGGATTGTATGGACAATGGACGCATGATTATCCAGATCGTGCTAGCAGTCATGAGGGTGGAATCGGCTTCCCATGGTCACTGCGTTGGGATTGGGCCGACGATCTGCTTGAATGGTTCGACTACTATCTGCGAGATCAAGGGCCTCAGCCTCGTTTGATTGCCGAAATTCAAGATGACATGGGGGGATGGCGTGTCGAGGATACCTATCCTCCTCTAGATACTGAGTGGAATGTGACCACCTTGGATCAATGTGAGATTGTATCTGGTGGAGAAACTGTGACTGCAACGAGTCAAACCGTGCTAGATTGCGGAGCGATGGATGAGGACTTCCGCATCATCGGAATGCCGACACTGCACATGGGTGCTCGAATTTCAGTCGTACCACCTGCAACCAGTGGGCACCTCTTCATCGAAATGCAACGCGGCAGTGATGGAGCGCATCTGGGCCACGCGGTGATGGATTTACGATTCTCAGACGGGGGCCGAGAAGGGAGGATTCTCGTTCCCGGAGAAACCATTCTGGCATTGATGGAATTCTTACCGATGGATGTCGTGCTTCCAGCTGGAGAGAATCTGATCCTCATCATTACTCAAACTGGTGAGGACTACGTGCCCAGTACTGTGAGTACGCTACCGGTCACTGTTTTCCTCGATGATCGAAGCACACTTTCTCTCTCCACGATTACGCGCACGTGCGAGGATCTCTTCTTGCCTCCCATGCAGGAAGAATATCAAATGTGTATTGACTGAGGTGATACCATGACAAATACAGTGAGACCGAAATTACACATGCTACATACTTGCCCATTCTGTTGGAAGGTTCGCAGTATTTCGGAGCATCTTGGTGTTGATTATCAGAAGGTGCAGGTCAATGCGATGAGAACCAAGAAGGAACTCAAATTCGCAGGTGATTGGGGCAAAGTCCCCGTATGGACCGAAGCAGATGGAGAGATTGTTGTCGATTCCACGCCCATCATGAAGCACATCGATGCGACCTACAATGGAGGCATACTCTGGTCGAGTCAAGACGAAGTAAGGCGCGATGAATGGATTGAGTGGGTCGATACGAAGATGTCGAAGGCGACAATACCGATTCTTTACGGGAGCTTCTCCTCGGCTCTAAAAACAACGACTCGCGTATCGAAACTGGAGACGTTCGGATTCTTTTCCAAGAGACTCTATGCTTGGGCGGGATTCCCCATCATGTGGGGCATCATCGCAAGAACTCGGGTCAAGAAAGATGGGCG
>CAXEUI010000245.1:0-2449 GCA_963999335.1 uncultured Candidatus Poseidoniales archaeon | reverse complement strand
TGTTCATTCGGCTGCTGGAAGCCGGTTCGTACGCGATATCGACCCAATCGGTACGATCCATGAGGCCATAGCCGCCCAATGAACTCCAATTTGTCGAACCATCGTAGGTTAGACCTGTGGCCTGTTCGTTCCAATCCTTCAGTGTCTCATGGATTGCAATGTTGGGTGTGCTTGAATTGTTCGTCGATACGTGGAAATCGATGGAGGCACCGACCAATCGTGCCCCTGCAGGATGAGGCAATGCACCAGGGCCATCGATGGGGATTTCAATCAATGCACTGGACCAGCCTGAGATGAAGAGCGTCTCTTCATCCGCATGGGTGTCATTGAAAACTGTAGGCATCCAAGAGATCCATGTGTCAGTGAACAGAGGCATACTTCCATCCGACAGGATGTCACCATGGCCCATGTCCACTTGATAGGTACTGGAATCGAGCTGAGTTACATCAAGATCAGGAATCACGAAACTGGTGCCTGCGGACCATAGACCAATCTGATCGGTCGCTGAGATTCCGCGGGCACGCCAATAGAACTCCTCACCTGCATTGAGATCGTTTGCGAATGTGAACGATGTCCCGCTGAAGGAACTGGTGTCAATCCACGATGAGAAGGTGAGCATGGTACTGGAACTGAAACTGCTGACATCATCGACTTGAACCTGCCAAGCATTGGCTGCTGGGGTACCTGTTTCGTTCCATGAGAGGGTCGGCGTCTGATCCACGGCGAAAGTGTAGTCACCACTGAGAATCCAATCACCGTTGCCGGGCGTCGTGTCGATTGGTACGTTGGGCGCGGCATTGGAACCGTTGGTGTAAACGATGACCAATTCGGGTATCGAACTACTGCTTCGGTCATAGAACGAGACTGCGGTCCAACTTACTGAACTATCAGATACCAAAATGAAATCGACTTGGGAATCGGTTCGCATCGCACTTTGAACGGCTGCGGTCACGTTCCACTCATACCAGGTGTTGTCGGCATCGATATCGGTCGTGTCGAGTGCTTGCACGCGCTCGTTTCCACTCGCACCGGGGGCATTCCAAGGAGTGATGCTATCGGTTGTGTTCCAAGTGGCATAACCTTCCTTCCAATCGTGTTCACTACTCTCATACATCGTCATCGGAATGGGGAAACTGCCGATTCCAGAGGAAGAGAGAGTTCGAAGACGCATCGTCGCTGAAATAATGGCCAAACCATCGGGCATGACGTGGTTGCTCAAATCGCAACCGACGAGCGCGACATGATTGTCCGACGCAGTCAGGTCCTGTCCGTCGAGATTCATGCCCGAGGCACCACCTCCTTCGAGGGTGAGATCACCACAATAGGGCATTTCTGCCAAACTTTGACTCGAACCATTGCCATGTCGATAGCGGAGTTCGTGCTCGCCGCTGCCCAGACTTGTCGAATTGATCTCGGAAACGAAGAGTTTCGTGGATGACCAAGGACTCTGTTCATCATCCTCGACGATCGACATCCGCCATTGATAGGATTGACCCCAATCAAGATTCCAATTCCCGGGAATCTCGAACTCCCCATTGGTCAGGTCAAAGCCACTGTCATCACGACTGTCTGCACGGACGAGAATTGAATCACCGAACCCGTAATAGGCCAATTCGATGATGACTTCTGCACCGGATACAGGGTCCCAAGTCAGGGTTGGCGTGGTCGTACTCTCCAACGCCCAATTGACAACATCCCATGCCGCACTGTTGAGTGGGGGTGTGATGTTGGTCGCCGCGGAAGTGGGCGTTCCATCGCCCCACGAGTATCGAATGTCGAGATGAGGACGATAGGAGAACGGCTCATCACCCGTAGCGATTTCGACTTCCTCGCCAGCCAAACCTTCGCTGGTGATGATGAAATCCAAGTCCCCAGTATGTCCGTCGTGAAGATAGGCTTGCACGTAGGAGGTTGCGTCAAAGGAGAAAGTCGATGTTCCGCCTTGATTTCCATTGACGGTCCCAAGGATTGAATTTGTGGCAATGTTGTCGACCCCGCCATTGTCCCATGTGATGCCGTTGCTACGGTTTGCATAATCCAGTTCCTTGAAGACATGGCCGGTGTTTGAGTCCATCATCCAAGCCGAAATCATCGGCTCACCGATTGGTGGTCCCATTCGACGGATATTCAGAGTCGCTTCATGAATGGTAATATTGTCATGGAGGGGGACGGTTTCCATGTTTACTTGGATGAAGGCGTGCATGTTGCCTTCAGTGCTGACATTGGAGTGCCCGATTCTCATTCGCATGTCATCGTTGCCGTTGTAAGACGTATTGCCGTCCATGACCCAGGTGTCGTGAACGGTTCCAAATCCAAGATTAATGGAATCATTTCGCAGGAGAATCTCGGCTTCTCCATTGCTGTTCAAACTGCCAATTTCCGCAGGCAATCCGAAGTATCCGCTCACCCATGGGCCCAGAATCGAATTGTTGACGGAACGCATCCTGAA
>CAXEUI010000244.1:0-2468 GCA_963999335.1 uncultured Candidatus Poseidoniales archaeon | reverse complement strand
GAAGATTGCCAATTCGATTTGAATGATGATGCGCCACCACGCGCAACGGGTTCCCACAGTTGGCTGGAATGGTTGGATGCTTGCGGCACACCTGCTGCACATTGGTCGAATTACGTCCGTGGTTCTGTTCACCATGCACAGATGCATCATGATGTGAAGGTCGGATTCGATCTCTTGATCGATTCAAACATTCCACCGGCATCAGGCGCTTCCTCTTCCTCAGCCCTGGCGACGTGCGCTTCTATTGCAATTCGACTGGCCAATGGTTTGCCTCTAGAGCAGAGTTCGTTGGTTGAAGAGACCGCGAATGCAGAGTGGTATGTGGGAACGCGGGGCGGGATGATGGATCATGCCACGATGATGTTCGCAGAAGCGGGCAAGATGTTGCGGCTGACCTTTCGGCCATTCACCGCGCGAACCATCGATTCGTCGGCTCAGTTGGCGGGTTACACGTTCGTGACCATATTCACACACCCTTCGGACAAGGGTACATCGACTCAATTGGCGTTCAATGCCCGTGCCTTGGCAGCGCGAGATGTGATTCCACAGATGTTGGCAGATAATACAGACGATTTACCCGACGTTATCGACATCTCCGAACTATCTGGTGAAGTCATGAGGAAATATCCCGCACTTCAGGTCGCGGGGGAAGGTGAATTGCGAATCAACGATTGGTTGGCATTTGCACGCGGAGAATTAGAACGTTCTCAGGAAGTTCAAGTCTTGCTTCAAGCGAATGGAGATGCTGCTACCTTGGGTAGTTACATGGATCAGGCTTGGAGAGATGCGGGTGAACTGTATGGAATCCGAACACCACAGATGGATCGAATTGCCAATCTTTGCCGTGATTGTAACGGTGTGGTGGGCTTGAAGGTCATGGGTGCGGGTTTCGGTGGAAACTTGTTGACACTTGTTCGTGAGGATTCTCTTGAAGAGCTGCGAAATACATTGGGCAAGAATCAGAATCTGTTCTCCCGCCCCGTTCAGGATTCGATTCTTGTTCACGCCCCTGGACAAGGTGTATCCATCATGATGGGGCCAGAAGGTGATATGAATTGGTCACCGTTGTGGCCAACCACGGAGGTGTGATGGATGGGCAATACGATTCTCTATCTCACAGATCATTGGCCATATCCACCTGGTGAATCATTTGTCTCAAGTGAAATTCGTGACCTTGCGCCGTATTTCGAACGGATTTTTCTACTGCCGACAACCATGGACCCGCTCGGTGAATTGACACGAGATGTTCCTGAGAATTGTGAGGTGCTCACCGATGTACATGATGCGATTCTCGAAAAGTGGGGCAGAATGGGTTTCCTAGGAAGGATGGGTGCGGGTTTCAAGCAGAAGGGTACTGTCAGAGAAATCTTCGCATCCAAGCCCTTCTCCCCTCGTAATGTCATTGGTGAAGCGGCTCAAATTCGCGTTGGTTGTGATGTGATTGAGAAAACGCTTGGTGACCGCTTTGACCAAATTGATGGTGCGGTGTCTTTCTGGTTGAATCGAGGCGCCAGCATTGCTGCTGAACTTTCACGTCGACACAAGAAAATCGTGTCATTCTCAAGAGGGCATGGTGGCGATATCTATGCTCAAAGGGTTGGGCGGAAGCATCTGCCCATGCAGAGGGTTGCGCTGAAGGAACTCCATGCGATTCTGCCCGATTCAGAGGCGGGCGTGAAACACGTCCAAGAGAAATATCCTGAGATCGCGCACAAAGTCGAACTGGGTCGTCTGGGTGTGGATGAACATGAGTCTGCGGCGGCATCAGACGATGGTCGCCTCCACATCATTTCGGTCGCATCGCTGTTGCCAGTGAAGAGAATCCATCTCATCGCGGCGGCGTTGCAACATACCACACGTGCAATCAAGTGGACACATATTGGTGGGGGTGAAACGCTTGGCCAAGTCACTGCTGAGCTCGATCAGGCGGGTGACAATGTCGAAGTTGATCTGAAGGGACAGGTTGCTCCTGAAGATGTTCTGAAATGGTTTGAAGAGAATCCTGCTGATGTCTTCATCAATGTCAGTAGCAGTGAAGGTTTGCCCGTCTCCATCATGGAAGCGTTCTCGTATGGCATTCCGGCGATTGTGACTGCCGTCGGTGGGATGCCAGAGATTGTCGCGGAAGATTGTGGTGTATTGCTTGAATCTGATTTCGGGGCGCAGACGCTTGGAGGGGTACTGGAGGAATGGGATGTATCTGATGTGGCGCGTAGGGATGCGGCGCTGACTAAGCAACGAACCGAATATTCGTCCGTCAAGAATGAGAAATACTTCGCGATGCGAATTATGGAGGCTCTTCTATGAAACCGGAGGAAATGGAGAAGGCCATCATCCGAAATCTTGCCGATAAAACCGGTCGATCCATTGAAGAGTGGTTCTCCGTGCTGAGAGATGCTGGTCTTTCAGAAAAGCGCGAAATTAAAAAACATCTCAAAAAGGACCACGGGGTGGGGCATTTTCAGGCG
>CAXEUI010000243.1:0-2468 GCA_963999335.1 uncultured Candidatus Poseidoniales archaeon | reverse complement strand
ATTGGACGAAGTGAATAATCCACCGCAGACGCAGATTCCACGGTCCCACCTCCAGCACAGATTGGCTCAAGTTCCGAAAGAATCTCTTCCCGTCCCCAAAGCGCGCCAACACCCGTGGGGCCAAGCATCTTATGCAGGCTGAATGAGAAGAGATCGCAACCCAATTCTTCGACATTGATGGGCATGTGAGGCGCAGATTGGGCTCCATCAACATGAACGATGGCCCCATGATCATGCGCGATTTTGGACGCTTCCGCAATCGGAATTTCCACACCATCCAGATTGCCGACATGAACCAATGAAACCATCCGCAGGGAATTTCCAGCCTCGGCGCAAGCCGCTTCAAATCTCTCGAGATCGAATGTGTTGTCTGGACGACTTTTCACCGTCTTCAATTTCACCCCAGCTGTCGATTGTTGGAGCCAAGGCACCAGGTTCGAATTGTGTTCCCTGTCACTGGTGATGACCACATCTCCTTGCTTCCATTTCATTCCAGCTGCGACTTGGTTGATTGAATGCGTCGCATTCGGAGTGAAGATAACCTCACTTGCATTGTTCGCGCCGATATGATTGGCCAATTTACGCCGAGTTCGGCTCACGGTTTGTGAAATGGACATCCCCCATCTGTGCACCGATCTCCCGGCACATGATGGATTGCGGGCATAGTAAGTCTGAACCGCTTGGATGACGCTTTGTGGACGCAGCGTCATGCATGCGTTGTCGAGGTAAACGGGTGAATCATCCTCTAAGAGGGGTGGAAACGATTCTCGAAACCCAGTCACATCCATTCGCTCACCATGCCTCAACGTTGGCGAAATGATTCCCAACTGGAGCGCTCGTGTTACACGCGCCACAGATAACACGTGATGAGATACGTGTCCCACAGACGATGCACTTCTCGCCGGGTGCACCATTGCCGCTACAGCCATCAATTGCACAAGCCGCTTCTATGTCCCCATTCGATTGCATCTGCACGTTTGTCATTGCTCCACAATCCGGACATTTTCCTGAACGAGCAGGCTCCTGAGTGGGTGCAGTACTCGATTTCCTCAGGGCCCCCACTTGACGTGCACGATCCGATTCAATTCGCATCTCGGCACCGCCGAGCATAATCTGAGGGTACCACAGTACATGCACGATCAACCAAACAAGAATGAGTCCAGTCACCAGATGTACAATCTTCAAGATCCACCAGCCAGACATTTCTTCAGGTTGTCGAACAGCGACGTAGTGTGCACCCGACCATGCATGAATGATGACCAGAAGACAATAGGTGATTAGAGCAACACTCCAAGCGATGAGAGAGTGGTCACGTTTGGCAATATCCACCTGTCGCGGGTCTGGATGCCAATGCCGCTCCTCGACGTGAACATCCCGTGTCTCCGTCACTGCTCTTTGTAAAATGAAACCAACAAAGGCAATGAGGATGAATCCGACGATTGATACCGCGATTGCGAATGAATCCCCTCCGAATGGGTATCTGGCATCAAATCCATGGGCCCAGAATTGGCTGATTTCGGCGGCGAGCAATGCGACATAGAGGCTGATGGCCTGCGAACGCATGAGCGGAAATATCGCCCACAATCTGACCAGAAGAATCGCCCACAATCCGAGAGATATCAACGTCAGAGCAACGGCAGCACTGGAAATCTGACGAATGCCTGAATTCTCATCACTGGGGTTGATCCCGATTGAATAGAAATCACCTCCATTTGAAATCTTCCATAATTGATATCCTGTTAAATCTATAGAATAGAGGCTTGATTCTCCTCCGCTTCCATCTGCAGCTGTTCTTTCTTCTTTAAAATATAACAAATACCTGCCATTTGGAGCCCAAGTTGGCCCTTCTCCCGTAGTAATAACTTTAGCCTCCCCCCCTTGTGCGGGAGCAACACAGACATTAAAGCCTCCCATTTGTGATGTGAACGCTATCCATTTTCCATCAGGTGACCAGTTCGGTTCTGATGGATTAAGTACTCCATTGGTCGGAACGCGAATCATGCTGCCTCCTTGTGCCGCCACTTTGACCAGCATTCGTTTACCGCGTGCTCGTGTCGCAAAACAAATCCATTTTCCATCAGGGGACCAAGATACCCCACTCTCCTCTTCATTGGTCGCGCAGATACGGTTAAGGCCCTCCCCTTTGAGATTCTTCATGAACTCCCAAGCAGGTGGAGCCACATAAACATCCGGACTCCCGCCTTTGCTAAGAATCATTGCTAAAAACCCTTGAGGAGAGAGTACTCCGCCAGTGTTTAATCCCCGGTATCGGGCCATTACATCGCGTACCCCGGTCTTCATATTCTGGCGTATCACAGTCGTATTTTCAATCCCACCCCGCTTAAGCCATGAAGTATAGTAGACCTCCAAATTATCCGGAGACCATTTAGGAGAACCAACAAGCGTTTTGTCATTGGTCAAAGCGACGGGCTTGTGCCCGTCAACATCTGAGAGAAAAACTTCCTCTG
>CAXEUI010000242.1:0-2484 GCA_963999335.1 uncultured Candidatus Poseidoniales archaeon | reverse complement strand
CGCTTCATCGGCAATCCACTGTTCAAACAGGTGCTTTTCAAGGACATATCCAGGCTCAGAAAGGCACTTCTCAGTGCCATCTGGAAAGATGACACGAATGCCTTCAACACGCAAACTGATGACTGAATCGGGAAGATTCAGTTCAAGATTTGCAACAGCGAGGTCCGACAAACATTCACCGCAATGAACGGGGGTCCCAATTTCAGAGTGATCTTCAATGAGAATCACAGACAAGCCCGCCCTCGCAGCGTGCAGCGCAGCAGCGCCTCCGCCGGGTCCCGCACCGATGACAAGGACGTCGCACTCGGCTGCCATTGGAAGGGTATGCAGTGGATAGGGGCCTTGAATCAGTCGGTGCCGTAGGCACCGGCTCGCTTCCGCTGGATTTGATAGGAGGAACGTTTCCGGCAGCCATGGGATGGCGCCGACTCGGTCGTTACCTCCGCTCGTTGGAGGACAAAGGGGATTTGATACGTGTCAAGCATCCTGTCTATTGCTATCTTGAGGCGGGGTGTATCGCAGACAAGCTCGTAAAGAACGGTGGACCCGCTGTCATTTTCGAGCAACCGATACTCGCAGATGGAACCATTTCGAAGTTTCCTTTGGCGATGAATCTCTACGGGACTCGATTGCGAACCAATCGTGCGTTGCGGGTTGGAACACCTGGTGAGATCGGAGACAGATTGACGAACCTGATGAAACCTGATATCGGCACCATTGCCAAACGTCCATGGAAGGCTTGGCCTCTCGCCAAGAAAGCACTCTCTCTTCCACCAAAGAAGGTCCGAAAGGGGGCATGCCAGCAGGTTCGGATGGCTGAACCCGATGTGACCAAACTGCCGATTCCAACCACTTGGTCGATGGATGCTGGGCCGTTCATCACGCTGCCGCTGGTTGTCACCAGAGATCCATCCAGTGATCAGTACAATATGGGAATGTATCGAGCCCAAGTGTACGGGCCGAAGGAAGTAGGCCTACATTGGCAGATGCATAAGCACGGAGCCGAACATGCTGCTGCTAGCGATGGAAAAATGCCCGTTGCAATTTGTCTAGGCGGACCGCCGGAACTGATGTTCAGTGCGATTGCCCCACTGCCTGACAATCTCGAAGAATACATGTTCGCTGGACTGTTGGGGGAAAAGCGACTTAGAATCACCAGATGTCTAACACAGAATCTCTGGGTCCCAGCCGAAGCAGACGTTGTAATCGAAGGATACACCGTCCCTGGAGAAACCCGAATGGAGGGACCTTTTGGAGACCACTTTGGATACTATTCTCTGGAAGGTGAATTCCCAGTCCTCCATGTGACTGCAATCACACACCGGAAGGATGCGGTGGTGCCGATGACCATTGTCGGTAAACCACCCATGGAGGATGGATATCTAGGCGAAGCGATTGGGGATGCCTTCCTTCCAGTCCTACGATTCCAGCATCGGGATGTTCGCGATGTCTTCTTGCCATTGGAGACAGGTTTCCACAATCTCGCAATCGTTTCATCCAAACAGCGGTTTCCTGCGCAAGCTCGGAAAACTGCACTTGGATTGTGGGGTGCTGGCCAGATGATGTTCCTCAAGACCATTGTCGCGACTGGGCCCGAACATGAGGTCAAGAATCTGGACACGTTACTCGATGTGTTGGATCAGAATGTTTCAATCCCCGATGACTTGGTGATTCTGGACGGAATGGTTGCCGATCAATTGGCACATGCAGCACCGTACGAAGGGGTTCATTCCAAACTCCTCATCGATGCCTCCACTCAACGTGAACAAAGTGCCCCTAACATCTCCCTCGATGGAATCGAAGGCATCACTCAACATCGCTGGATTCGGCCCTCCATGTTGGTGATTACGACACGAATCGATGGAGGGCCGTCGGAATCCGAGAATACGGAAGTGGCCGATGAGGAGAGTGCCAGCAAGCAAAGAGAGAAAATTTCTCAATTGATGAATTCAATTTGGCAATTGGATAATTCAGGAAATATCCGCTGGTTGTTCATCACAGATGACAGTGTCAATCTGGAAGCAGAGGATGCGATGCGGGTCTTGTTGTGGCAACTGTTTTGTCGATTCGAAGTGAGTCGAGATCTCCACTACTCACCCGATGGTGGTCGAATCTGCTGGGATGCGACAGCACCCATTCCTTCTGAAGGAGGGAGAATGCCGGTTCGAAGATGGCCAGCGGTTTGCCTGCACGACCCTGAGATTCAGCAAAAGGTCGACGATTGGTATGAGCGGGAGGTGCGCACATGGGTGTGAAGGAGATTCTGGATTTTGTCAAAATCGAGCACACCCTTTTCTCTCTACCATTTGTCTTCATCGGGGCATGGGTTGCGGGCAATCCTACCGCACTTCAGTTGACTTGGATTCTCATTGCAGCTGTTGGAGCAAGAGGATTGGCCATGAGTCTGAATCGAATCATCGATCGAGATGTCGATGCAGAGAATGCACGAACTTCCGAACGGCATCTGGTTGAAGGGACAATGTC
>CAXEUI010000241.1:0-2490 GCA_963999335.1 uncultured Candidatus Poseidoniales archaeon | reverse complement strand
CGCTCGCAGCAATGCGGGCAGCCAGTGTTGAACAACTATCAGAAATCAACGAAGTGGGCCCTGTCATTGCCGAGAGCCTCCACGGCTTTTTGGAGACCGAACATGGCAGCGAGCAGGTCCACCAACTCGACCACGACGGTAGTGGTTCCCAAGTCCATCGACAGCCCTAAGATCCGACCACGATAGGTGTCGATCGCTTCGTCTCCGTACATTACCTGATCACCTTCAAGGGTCACCATGTCATCTTCATCATTATCATCTAACCAATCATCTAGTTTCTCTTGATAGCGTGACTGCAGCCATTCACTGACATGAGATGCAAAATTGTCCGAAGTCACTTCTTCGCAGCAAGTTGGAGCAGCAGTTTCATCAATCTGATTTTCGGTCGTTTCAAGTTCAGGGGAATCCACGCACCCTGGAAGGATAAGCATGGAGACGAGAAGTAGGGCAATCAATCTGCGATTCATGGCCTTGCGAAAGGCTCTGCCATTATCAAACAGACCCGATGTAGTTCAGGTCAGAGAATTGTGTCGCCGCACTCGGGGCACTTCATTCCGGGAAAGAAGACGCCCGGCATGAAGCCGCACTTCAAGCAGATGGATAGAATATCGTCCATGGTCGTGGCAGCCCCTTGGGTGCTATGAACCCCTATGGGGTTCACAGCGAAGTATATGGTGGGCAGGCATTGGACGAAGAGCGCGGGGCTTGAACGGATGGGCGAGAAGATTCCTCTACCCATGAAGAAGGGCTTCGGCGCCACCGACAGGGTCGATACGTGGTGGAAGGGACCCAGTGCCATGGCCTTCTATCTGGCCATCATGGTTGTCTATGGAACATGGCGCGGATTCATGGAAGCGGACTTCTGGATCTTCGAGAATTTCGGTCGCTCGGCCGGAGAACAGACCATGGCCATCGAAAGCAATGGAAGCCACGTCCTGAGTCCGTTGTTCAGCCCTCTCATCGTCCCTGATGAGCACAGTTGGATGCCTGAAAGCCTCTGGTGGTTGTCACCGGCGATGTTCATCCTAATCTTCCCTGCCGGATTCCGGGCCACATGCTACTACTATCGCAAAGCGTACTACCGGGCCTTCTTCCAGCAGCCCACGGCATGTGCAGTCGGAAAACCTTGGAATGAATACAAGGGTGAGACCGGGCTTCTCATCGTACAGAATCTGCACCGCTACTTCATGTATGCAGCACTCGCCTATCTTCCAATCCTCTCCTTCGACGTATACATGTCGATGCAATTTGATGGAGGCAATTGGGGCATCTCGGTGGGCACTCTCGTCCTCCTGTTGAACGTCATCTTGTTGTCCGGTTACACGTTCGGATGCCATGCATTCAGACACATCGTCGGTGGTGGAGCAAATGTGTGGACTGGAAAATCAGGGCCCACTCTGCGGTATCGAATGTGGAAGATGTCAACGTGGTTCAATGAACGCCACAAAGAGTGGGCGCTCTACTCTCTACTCGTGGTGATGTTCGCAGATTTCTACGTCTATGCCTGTACCGATCCAATGTTCGGTTGGACGGATTACATGTTGTGGGGAGGAATCTGAAATGTCCGAGGATTACACGACGCATGAGTACGATGTCGTCATCATCGGTGCAGGAGGTGCCGGTCTGCGTGCAGCGATTGAAGCCACCCGCGAAGGGGCATCGGTGGCTGTCATCTGCAAATCGATGCTGGGCAAAGCGCATACGGTCATGGCAGAGGGAGGTGCAGCTGCTGCACTGGCCAACAAGGATCCACGCGACTCTTGGCAGACCCACTTCCGTGACACCATGAAGGGTGGAAAATATCTGAATGATTGGCGAATGGCAGAGATTCACGCCAAAGAGAGTCCGGACCGAATTCGAGAACTCGAACAGTGGGGTGCCATCTTCGACCGAACCCCTGAGGGGCTGACCAATCAACGCAACTTCGGTGGCCACACCTATCCTCGTCTGGCGCACATCGGCGACGCCACGGGTCTGGAATTGATTCGAACCTTGCAGGAACGAGGGATTCACACGGGCATGGAGGTCTTCATGGAGTACACAGTCCGTCATCTGTTCAAATCCGATGGACGGCTTTCCGGATGCTTCGCCTACAATCGCGTCGATGGGTCACTCCACGTATTCAAGGCCAAGGCGACTGTTCTGGCAACTGGAGGAATCACCCGCTGTTGGGCGGTCTGTTCGGGTTCATGGGAATACACCGGCGAGGGCCATGCACTTGCCTATTGGGTCGGAGCGGAAATGGGTGATATGGAATTCGTACAGTTCCATCCGACCGGCATGATCTGGCCACCCAGCGTTCGTGGCATCCTTGTGACCGAAGGTGTGCGAGGAGAAGGAGGCATGCTCACCAATTCAGAAGGTGAACGTTTCATGTTCAACTACGTTCCTGAGATGTACCGAGATGAATTCGCAGACACTGAAGATGAAGCCATGGATTGGGTCAATTCAATCGTCGCCGATGAGACCCCAACCGCACGACGACCACCC
>CAXEUI010000240.1:0-2493 GCA_963999335.1 uncultured Candidatus Poseidoniales archaeon | reverse complement strand
ATGGGCGACAAGATTAGTGCTCGACGTGCTATGGTCGCTGCTGGGGTGCCAGTCATCCCTGGTGAAGAATTGTCCCTTGAGAATTCCGATGAAATGGTGGATGAACTCGTACGCGCTGCCACTCGGGTGGGTTATCCACTGTTGCTGAAGGCGAGCGCTGGTGGCGGTGGAAAAGGGATGCGTCTGGTCCGCGAACCACGAAATCTACAGAGAGAATATGCTGCTGCAAGCCGCGAAGCAACCACCTCTTTTGGTGATGGAACCATCTATGTTGAACGCCTTCTTGAGAAGTCGCGCCACGTTGAGGTTCAAATTCTGACCGACACACTTGGAAATGCAATTCATCTGTTCGAGCGTGAATGCAGCATTCAGCGTCGCCATCAGAAAGTGGTCGAAGAGGCCCCCTCACCGGTCCTCGATGAACCCACCCGAAAGCGGATGGGTGAAGCTGCGGTGAATGCTGCTAGAGCCGTGGATTATGAAGGTGCAGGCACCGTCGAATTCATGCTCTCCGAAGACGGCGATTTCCATTTCTTAGAGATGAACACACGTCTACAGGTTGAGCACCCAATCACTGAATGCATCAGTGGCGTCGATCTAGTGGTAGAGCAGATACGAGTTGCTGCTGGATTGCCCCTGCTTGTTGCCCAATCAGATCTCTCGATTCGAGGTCATGCGATTGAAGTTCGAATCTATGCTGAGAATCCAGCCAATGATTTCCTTCCAGCCATCGGCCCCTTGGCCATGTTCCGTCCGCCCACCGGTCCAGGCATTCGCCTCGATACGGGCGTTCGTGAAGGCGATGAAGCCCGAATTGATTTTGATCCGATGTTGGCCAAATTGGTTGTGCATGCGCCTGAGCGTGAGGCCGCCATTCGTCGAATGAAGCGTGCGTGTGAGGATTTCGTCCTTTTGGGTGTGACGACGAACTTGGGATTCCTTGCCGACATCATGGGGCACCCTGCATTTCAGTCAGGAGATACAACCACCGATTTCATCGAGGTCAATTGGCCCGATGGTTGGTCTGTCCAATCATCTGATGTGGCTCCATTTGTCGCCGCTGCAGCTGAACACTATGGCCTCTCTCAAAAGGGGATGGTCGTCGAATCTGAGGATGGTCGAGGCAGTCCGTACAATCCGTTCTTGTCTCTGCGGAGGTCTTTCCCTTGAGGTGTCTGTGATGGTTGATCTACGAGATTCCAACGGCCGTCATTGGCAGATTACCATCGGTTCTGCTGAAGCCATCTGCGATGGTGAAAATCTGTCGAACGAGCATTCATTCGAAATTGATGCACGCCCGAATCGATTGTGGGTTGACGGACAGTTGGCTCACACAGTGAAAGTCGGGGATGATTGGTGGATTCACCTCGATGGCCACATCCATGTTCTGACCATCGATGAGCAAGGGACAGGCGGTACGACAGATGCCGGTGGAATGACTGCACCCATGCCGGGCAAAGTCCTCGAGATTCTCTGTAGCATTGGCGATGTAGTTGAAACGGGTCAGACTCTCATTGTCATGGAAGCGATGAAGATGGAACATCGAATTGCTGCAAGCGGTTCAGGGACGATTGTGGCGATTCACCATGAAGTCGGTGAACAGGTCGATGCTGGGACCATCTTAATCGATATTGAAGAAAGTGAATAATTCAATTGGGAAATTGATTTACCAATTGCAGGATTCCAATATTTCCTGACCACCCATGTAGGGTTGCAGGACATCAGGGATGCGAACCCGTCCGTCGGCGAGCTGATTCTGTTCCATGATGGCCACCAATGCCCGACTGGTGGCGATCGCCGTTGAGTTGAGTGTGTGTACTGCAGCATTGCCATCCGTGGTTCTGTATCGCATCCGCAATCGATTCGCTTGGTAGTCGGTACAATTTGAACAGGAGACGATTTCCTTGTATTCTCCTCGACCAGGCAACCATGCTTCGAGATCATACTTCTTCGCTGCGACAGTCCCCATGTCACCCGTACAGATGTTGACCACCTCGTAGTGCAGTCCGAGGCCATCCCACAGATCGACGCAGTTGGTGAGCAATTCTTCGTGTGCATCCCATGAATGGTCTGGGTGAGAGATGATGATCTGCTCAATCTTGGTGAATTGATGAACGCGCCAGATTCCCTTGTCCCCTTGGCCATGGGCACCGACTTCGCGTCGGAAGCATGGAGAGGCCCCAACGATCTTGATGGGCAACAGACTCGGCTCGATGACCTCATCTTTGAACATCGCCGTGAGTGGATGTTCACTGGTTGCAATGGTGTAGTATCCGTCAGGCTGAATGTGGTACATCACTGATTCAAAGTCTGCCAAATCGGTGACCCCTTCGTAGGCTTCTCGATTCATCATTACAGGGGGTTGTACGAATGTATAGCCTCGCCCTCCGATGAAATCCACCGCATATTGCTGCAATGCCAACTCCATCCTTGCGAGGTCACCCTTGAGGAAGTAGAATCGGCTTCCTGCAACTTTTGCGGCTCGAGGCAAAT
>CAXEUI010000239.1:0-2506 GCA_963999335.1 uncultured Candidatus Poseidoniales archaeon | reverse complement strand
ATTACTGAATGCATGGGCTCGCAGTGGGCTGCCTCAGACGCTACCCTCTGAGTCACTCTTCTTCATCATCGTCAAGGGTCGGCCACCATCCCTTGGTGTCATCGAGATCCTTTTTGATTTGAGAACCAATCGTCAAGGGTTCCATCGTGGTTTGAGTGTCGTTCAGAGCTCTCTCCATCAACAGGTGCCCGAGTTCCTTCTGTGATTGAGGTAAATCTTCGACCGCCATATCCTTGAAAATGCTCTCAGGTTTGTGTGCGCCACTGTGATAGATGATTCGGGCTGCGTAGGCTGAATAACTGACCAATAATGTGACTATGAGCAACAATGCGCCAATGATGACCATCGCCCCAACGTGATCATGGACATGCACCCAAAGCAGCATACACCACCACCCAGCCATGCCATACATCGAGCAAACGACGAGATAATCTGGAATCATTGCAAGGCCGCCGGTCGGGCCTCTTGCGCTGACGATGGCGCGGAAATTGTTGTCGTTGACAACGGAATAGACCCCGTGGACAACCAACAGTCCACCCAGATGACAGAAATTGATGATGATGATGATACCACCCATGATCATGGCCCACCATTCAATACTGGAATATGGTGTCGCATTCCAGTAGAGATCCTTGGATTCCCCCGTCAGCAAACCGAAGAACAGCAGTGCGTTCATCGAGAGAACCAACACAGCCGCAATCGTATTGACTTCCCAAACCGCCTGATAACTCTCTTTGAGGGCCTTGCCGGTTGGATACGCCTCATTGTAGGCATCTTTCCACAGCCTTCTGTGGTCAATCGGATAGAACCACTCAATCAGTGGGACCAATTTGAAGAAGTTTCGAAGGGGTCTGCGGACCTTTGATGAGTAGCGCTGTTTGCCCTCTTCCATGATTCTGTGGGCAGAGGGCTTGGTTATCTAAGTGAGGGAAGCCATCACAATGGCTCTGGCTCAAGATTCACTGCCAGGTGAGGAACTCAGATTCGGGCAGGGTCAATGCTTCGGCATCGGGCCATTCAAGCAACTGCGCGAAGAATGCAAGCGCGCTCTCGCAAGTCAGATTCTTGACGATTTCAACATCCGTATTGTTGACACATCCATACAATTCGCAACCGATGGGTGAAAAGTGGTAATGGCCGACATTGGCGAACACGCCATACTGTGTCAGGTTCGCATCGAGGTCTTCGACAATCCCATTCACCATTGAGAGATTCGTGGTCTCATCCGCATCACCGGTCAAGACCATGATGGGATTGTCGACATTGGAAACGCCGTCTTCGAGAACGAAACCTGTCCAGGGTGCCAAACCAATTGTGCCCCATATTCGGTCATCAGACAGGTCGATTTCGACTGCATCTGGATGGGTGGAAAGCCAATGGTCGCGCATGTCGCAATGATGGTTGTGACCCTCGTCACAATGGGTTGTCAAATCCTCGATGAGAATGGTTGCGCCCGACGCCATCAACGAAGTGTATCCGCCCCCTGAATGCCCCATGACAGCATAGCCATCGTCTGGAACCGTGCAACCACTGAACGGCCCATCGCCCTCTGATTGGTTGGAAACCCAATCGAACGTGTCGCGAATATCGATGGGCCGGCGAAGCAAGGTGATGGGCAACGCTTCGGCATCAAAATTCTGGAGATGATCATCAACATGGTCGGGTGCGACCACAATGAATCCATGGCTGGTCAGATATTCAGTCAGGAAGGCGGACATCCACCTCAATCCAGAACCTGTTCCATGACTGTAGAGCACAACGGGGTGGGTTTCACTGCAATCGGGCGTGGCATCATCCCAAGCATCTCCCGGCCATGCACGATCGTAGATGACGGGGTTGCCGGACTCATCTGAAGTGGGATACCACACCTGGACGGTCAGCTCGATGTCAGTGGATGAGGTGAAGGTCAAATCCTGAGTTCCCACCGTGTATGGCCCGGTCTGATTGTAGTCCCAAACCGGTGTGAGTGGGAAGGGGTCGGCAGAGTCATCCAATCCATCGCCATCATCATCTGAATCGGCGTTGTTTCCGGTACCATCAGAATCCGTGTCGAGGTGTTCATCGGAGTTTTCCGGGAAGGCATCTTGTGCATTTGCGGCCCCATCACCATCGCGATCGGGATCCGAATTGTCACCGATTCCATCCGCATCCAAGTCAAGGGTTTCGGCTGCATTGAGTGGCAAGGCATCCTCCGCATCCGCAACCCCGTCGTCGTCATCGTCGTCATCGCAAGCATCGCCTTCGGAATCCCCATCGAAGTCGGCTTGGTTCTCATTTTCAGCGTCCGGACAATTGTCAGCCCAATTGTAGGTTCCATCTCGATCTCCATCGACCAAGACAGCGGTCGGACCGATTCCAGCCAAGGCTGAGATGAGAAGTAAAACAGCAACCCCAAGGCCAAGTCCCATCATTCGGCGGTCGGCCTCCATGCCCCTGCGTGGGTGGGTTCCTCCTCAAACCCACCGCTTGAGAAATCACGAATGGGGACATGAAACCTTGAAGCAGC
>CAXEUI010000238.1:0-2508 GCA_963999335.1 uncultured Candidatus Poseidoniales archaeon | reverse complement strand
AACAATTCATAGATATTCCAGAGAAATTGCATCAGATCACCCCGGGGTCACTCGAATGCGCCCTGTAGCCAATGAACGTCATGAGGACGATGGTCAAGAAGAGGGTCGGGCCGAAGCAACCCGCTAGGCCTGCAATTGTACCACTTGAATCAACAAATGACATGATATCAGGGGCGATGACGGGCAACATTGCAATCATGCCGAAAATGATTGGAGAAAGAATCCCCAAGGTCAGGAGAATTGTCGGTAGACCTGAGAGTTTTTCGATGTAGCCGGCCAGTTTGTCATTGCGCTCTTCTTCTTCGCGCTGAGATTGCTGTTCCAATGCGCGAACCAAATCTGTATCGCTTGTGACATTCGTCCTCAGCGTATTGAGAAATCGTGAATACGACTTGCTACTGGCCTTTGTACTCAATCGTGAAAATTCTTGTTCCAATTTCGCCCCACGTTGCAGGTTGGCGATGGCTTCTCGAAAATCCTTCGAAATCACACCATATCCGCCTCGCCCAATCATCTGCATCGCAGCCTCAAGCCCAATTCCAGAGCCGAGCAGAACCATGACTGCCCGCATGGCGTAGAGGAGATCGGCGGATTCCTCAGCGTTGGTGGCCATCAAAGCACATCCTCAATCAGCTCAAAGGAATAAGCACCATCATCACCGTCGTATTGAAGGCGGTGAAATGCGACTTTGATCTCCGTGTCAGTGAAGGGATCAAGCAACCAGACTTCAGCACTTCGAAAGATGTTCAAAACCTCACGATAACCGGCAATTCCGAGATGACCTTGCATCGTGTAAACAGCAGATTCTGCACCTTCATCAACCAGGTCATCACCCTCGCCACCACGCTTCACTTCACGGGTGATTCTGCGGCGAATATTGACTGAAATATGGCAATTGTCGAATTGGAGCCAGTCTCCGTCAAATGCCCGGAGAAAAACTGTACCCGCTTGTGCCATGGCCACGCCTCAGAGGGGCAACACCACGGAACTGCCTTGAAAGTAGCGGGAGAGAACCGTCCCTTAGGGACGGCTCTCACATTGGCTTAAACCAACCAAATCGAGGTTCCATTATCTCGCATTTATCATCGCGGAGAGCGTAAATGACATCCTCAATTGAATCCTCATCACTCAATCCACGCTGTGCACAATGTTTCATGATTGAATCATAATCAATCCCTTCTGGGCCGGCATGTTCTGCAATGATCTCAAGAACCACTGTCTCGATATCCAAATCACCATCGGAAGGAGGAGGAGATTCGACGGATTCGTCTTCTGTTTCTTCGTCTTCGATCGCCTCATCCGTTGTTGATTCTTCTGAAGTAGAGACTGCCTCATGTTCCTCAAAGGAAGTGATGCGTCCCTCAGCAGCACTGAGTGCCTGAAGGACACCCACTTTGTATCCCTCCGCATCCCAATCACCGTAATGATTCATCGCTAGACCGAGGCCATCGACTAAATCCTCAGGGACGCCCGCATCCCGTAGTGTGTTCGAATCTGATGTTTCAGCTGACTGCGCCTTTCCCAACGCATCGATTCGGCGCATTGTGTGGTTTGCAGTGTCGACCAGCCATGTAGCGTATACTTCGCGGTCGATGATGGCATAATCTTCCATCTGCATACGGCAACGGAATCCACCATCTTCGGTGGTGTAATGATTGGATTTTCCGATGCAAGCCATCAGGAATCGATCCCCTCCATCAAATCGAGCGACCAATTCTTCCATCTCAATATGTAATTCAGGACGGAACGAACCGACACTCCACAGATGCAAGCCTGTCGGGTCTCGAACAGCTCCACTGAACATTGGACCTCGTTCAGTATCTCTTCGCTCAAGTCGCTCAATGACACCAGCGACGAACATGCGATTCACACGGGCACCCAATTTGGTGACGATGTAGCGGGGATCATATTCACCCTGACCTCCGTCAGGTAGACTGGATTCATAGAATTCCCGTGCAAAGAGACGGGTTGCCGTCTGTCGACGGCTGCGCTGTTGGCCACCCATCATGCGAACACCCCCCAGCGTTCGCGAACTTCATTGGCCAATTCTTCAAGATTGATTTCGGTTGTAGAAAAGCGGTCGGCCATGAGCAGAGCGCCTTGTGCGTCAATCATTGCTCGACCAGTGAATGTGTGAGGGCGACCCAACATTCGACTTCTCAAGTCGGCCAAGAAGGCTTCACCACCGTCATCCTTTGTCGCAGCTTGCACATCCTCCATCGTTTGTCCCAAGAATGCTTCAGCACTTTCACGACCCAGGATCAAGGCGCCGTTCGTCTGCCCATCATCGAGAATCAGACGCAGACGAAGATCTTCGATTCCGGCTTGCGGACCATGGTCTCGGCAGGCTCCATCGCGCATGGCCTTGTTGCAATCAGGACATCGGTGAATGATGCCTGAACCGGATTGGACGGAAATGACCGTAGCGGTGCTGGTCACCCCACTACGGGATCCACCCGAGAGCAGTTCTGAAAAATTGACTTCGACTGAGTGGGTGCTGGGGTCTAT
>CAXEUI010000237.1:0-2517 GCA_963999335.1 uncultured Candidatus Poseidoniales archaeon | reverse complement strand
TCTGATCTCCACCCTGCTGCTGATAGCCGTCTTGGGTCTCCTTGTGGGTCCGCTCATGGTCCAACTCAGCACACGCCTCGAGAAAGCCGGGGCTGCACTGGATGGATTCGCACTGATCACAGTGGGCGGGCTGGTGGTCCTGCACCTTCTTCCCGAGGCCATCGCACACGGTGGATGGACCGCCATCGGATTTGCCATTGCAGGTGTCTTGGGTCCCCTGTGGATCGATCGCTGGGCCACGCTGGGAGATGGCAGTGTCAAGCCACTGCTGCTCTTGATCGGACTCGCACCTCACGCAGCCATCGAGAGTGCTGCCCTGGGCCTGTCCACCCACGAGACGGCCCTGGGACTCGGCGTGTCCATCGCAGCCCACCGCCTGCCCGTAGGCCTGATCCTTTTTTCCATGATCCGCAAACAGCACGGCACGACCCGCGGCTGGGCCGCCGTATTCGTCCTGGTCATCGCCACTCTGGTCGTCAAACACGGCGGACTTCTCTGAACAAGTGTTCAAGAGAAACACACGACAAGGGGTTCACATGCGTGCACCTCTGATGGCGCTGCTGATGCTCAGTGTCAGCCTTGCCGGCTGTCTGGATGGTGGAGATTCATCTGACCCGAGTCCAGGAGATGCCAATCTCTCGACACCCGCACAATGGCAGATTGGTCAATGGTGGCTCTACACCTTCTCAACACCCGACTGGGAAGACGATTCTGCCCGACTTGTCGTTGCCGAAGATGATGCCGAAGATGGTACTGCGTATATGCTGGCGATATCAAGCGAGCGTGAGGCTAGACGCCACGCAGTCCTCAATCACAATCCATTCCTAGGACGCATCACGCACGACAATCTCTCCGCTTTCGAGAATGGAGAGGCTCGTTCCGCGTTGAATTTCCCACTCGATACAGGCAAGACCTGGTCATTCACTCTATTCGGGATTGATTGGACCACTGAGGTCATCGGTTCCAGCAGTGGCAAGGCCACAATGTCTGCCACATCAACGGATGGTCAGATTCTCACCTACACCTATGATGGTTGGGCGGGTTTCATTGGCTCCCTCATCTGGTATGACTCCGAAGATACACTTCAACTTCGCATGGTACTCACAGGCAATGGATTTGACCATACGGGCAATGTCTGGTTCATCCGCGCAGGCGATATCTTCGCAGAGGAATGGGACCACGATGCTGGGGCACCCGATGTCGTGATCACCGATTCGTTCTTTGTCGGTGACCATCCCAGTCAAGGGTCCTATGATGAGATGATTTACTGGCTCGATGCGGATATGGGTGGCGGCACCAGCAGCGGTACACTCACGCTGCGTGATCACCAATCAACTTCCATGCTCGGTCGTCAATGGGGTCAGAATGCAGAGGAGGCTGGGAATATAGGGACCATTCCCTATCCCAGTGGAGATTACACCCTCACAATCACCCAGACGGGCGATTCTTACATTCGATTGATTGTTGCCGGTGGCCTGACCAGTTCTTGGGAACTCTGAGGGTTGAATACATCGTCTGCTCACAGACAACGGTTCATGAAGGACCCCTCTATCCAATGGCCATGAGCGACCGCGTGATGGCCTTGCTGAATCGAGCAGATGCCGATTTCTTCATCGTCAGCACGAATGTCTGTCCGTACTGCTTCAAAGCGAAGCGCATCCTCGATGGGCGACAACTTTCATGGACGGATGTCAATGTTCAGAATGACCAAGCGCTCAGGGCTGAGATTGTCGCCATGACTGGGCATCGAACCGTCCCTGTCATCTTCGATATTCGTGGTGATGAGCCGGTCTTTGTCGGTGGTTCTGACAACCTTGAATCATATCTCTGATTCATCTTCGGATGCGCGCCCTCTCATCTTGATTATCTGCGTCACGATTAAGAACACGAGAGGAATCAATCCCAAGCCCAGAACGAGATAAAGAATCGGAAATTCTCCTCCTTCGGATTGCGTAGAGATTTCCGTATCATCTGTTGTAACATTCCAGTCCCACCAGACCAGTGTCGCCACGACATCCAAACCCGTCTGTAGGCCCGCTTCCACGTTACTACGTCCTCCCGCCATCGTGTTGATGGTCGTCACCGAATCGGTCTGTGCGTGCTTCGGGGTCTGCTCACAGGTATCACCCTCCTCGTGGATGTACTGATGCTGTCCACGAATCCACGTCGCAGTGTGGTTGTGCATGATGAAGTTGTAGTGATCTGAATTCCCCTTTGTGTCATCGATGACGCGTACCCATTCTTCAGGGTGTGACAAATTTGCATTGATTTCCTTGAGATGGGCTTGGAACCATTCTGCATCGGACTGCATCTCATCGGTGACTTCGAGCCCTCTGTCTTCGTAATAGGACCAGTCATCCACTGGAGATGTGAACATGTACAACGTCCAGTAGTCCTCATCACATCCCGTCAATTGGCTGGCCAATGGAGTCGGAACAGGCCAGTTCAGGGCAAACATATCGAGATTCACATAAGTGACATTGACGTGGTCGGGGATCTGTTCTTCGACGAAGTGCA
>CAXEUI010000236.1:0-2517 GCA_963999335.1 uncultured Candidatus Poseidoniales archaeon | reverse complement strand
AAAAGAATGAAAATCAGGAATATTCTCACTGTAAACCTTCCGGATCCTGCCACCTTCTTGTTCGGATGTTCGAAACCCAACATTCACTTCCTGATCCCTGATCACCAGTCCCTCTTAATAAATGTAAGTGAATGCTGTATCCAATCGTCACGAACACCGCATGACTCGATATCGGAGATCCAATTCGTCAATATCCCTCCTATCGCAATCTACGCAAATGTTGTGAGCGCTGAATCAATTTTCTCAATTCATCCACAAAGAATACACTGGAGGCCGTTGCAAATACAATGGCCCAATCCATGGGTTCCAATGGCACGACAGAAAGTAAATCACCAATTTGGATGTTAATGAATGGGATTGACAACATCGAACCCTGAACCATGAAGAGCAATAATGATGCACTGATGGCGAATGAAATTGTAATGGCCTTATTGTTGAATACACCCAACTGAAAAATGCTACGATCCGTGCTTCGGCAATTGATTACGTTGAATAATTGGAATAGAATGAACACAGCAAATGCGCTGGTCTGTGCCTTCATGAATCGATCTTCGGCATCTGAACGCCATTCATCTTCAATACAATATCCATTTTGATCTAGGTAATCTTGCTCAATGCTACCATCGAATTCGGTGCATGGATCACCGGTAATGATGCCACCACCTGAAAACCAAAATACCGCAGCTGTGCCAATAAACATGACCATTCCTAGCATTAATATCAAGCTTCGATCCGAACTATTGGGAAGAGATTCATCGAGAGTGCGGGGTGGTTCATTCATGACGTCTGCGTGCCGTTTTTCGATTCCTAAGGCGACCGCAGGCGGGCCATCCATCAAGATGTTGATGACAAGCAATTGTGTTACTGTAAGGGGGAGGCGCCAGGAAAACAGGAAGGTCGAAATAACAACCAATAATACAGCGGCGACATTGGTGGAGATTTGATAACGAACGAAATTACGAATGTTCAGGTATAATTTCCGCCCCTCTTCGACAGCTGAAACGATGTTTGAGAAATTATCGTCTTGAAGAACCATGTCAGATGCATCTCTGGCGACGTCAGTTCCAGTGTTGCCCATAGAGACACCAATGTTCGCTTGGGATAGTGCAGGAGCATCATTATCACCATCTCCGGTCATCGCTACAACATGGCCTTGAGCCTGCAATCGCTCAACAATTCGCAATTTTTGATCTGGAGTGACCCGACTGAAAACTGTAACAATGTTCAGCCGATCATCCAACTCCTCGTCGGTACATTCTCGGAGTTCCCGACCACTCATGTGATCAGAATCATCCATGACGATGCCAATTTCTTTGCCGACAGCCATTGCAGTCATCCGTTGGTCCCCCGTAATCATTGTGACTCTGATTCCAGCGGCTTGACACTTCGCAATGGAATCCCGTACCTCGGGCCTGGGTGGGTCCATGATGCCAACCAACCCCAAGAAAATCATTTCAGATTCAACAGATTCAACAGAATCGATGTCAACATCATCTGTTACTCTACGCGCGCATAGGGCGAGTACACGATATGAGCGGGATGCATATTCAAGATTGATCTCAGAGATTATGTCCTTGTGTCGTCCCTTTAGTGGGACAATCTCCCCCTCTTCGTAAATATGGGTCGCAACACCCATGAATGGACCCAATGCACCTTTGGAAAACGCCCATTTTTTCCCATCAAATTCATGAATTGTGGTCATTCGCTTACGCGTCCGGTCAAATGTGAATTCACGGAATCGTGGGTGACGGCGCCGATAGGCATCTACAGATTCCTTCAATTTCCACCCAAATACTGCGCATGCTGAATCCGTGGGATCACCCACAGATTCCCATTCATCATCGACTTTGTGGAGATTGGAATTTTGACATAACAAACACGTCGCAATCGACTGTCTGAATGCAATGTCAGTATACAATTCTGCCAGTTCAGATTCGGGAATGGGTTTTCCATTCCGATGTAATTTGCCAATCGTAGGGTCGAAACCCTCTCCTGAAACGCCGTAACTTTCACCATTCACTAGGAATGCACGAACAGTCATTTCATTTCGAGTGAGTGTACCCGTTTTGTCAGAACAGATAATCGTGGTTGAACCCAGTGTTTCAACGGCCTTCATTCTTCGAACGATTGCCTTCTGACGTGCCATATTACGCATCCCGACGGCCAAGACGATGACGAGGATGATTGGAAGCCCCTCGGGCACGATTGCGACGAAGATTACAACTGATACGAGGAATTGTTCAGCAATGACATCATACATGCTTTCTGTTGACCCTTCGCCCCATGCTTTGACAACATGTAGAAACAAGAGCAATGCAGCACATGATAGTGCAATGCCACCTAGGAATCGGCCGAGTGATTCCAACTTGATTTCAAGCGGTGTTTTCGGTGTGATGACATCGCTGATACCAGATGCGATTCCACCGAGTATCGTATTCATTCCGACTCTGGTAACGACGGCCTTGGCTCGACCACTGGAGGTGACCGTGCCCATGAATGCCATGTTAGATTGATCTT
>CAXEUI010000235.1:0-2517 GCA_963999335.1 uncultured Candidatus Poseidoniales archaeon | reverse complement strand
GGGCAGGCGTCGTCCTCATCGAGAAGACCGTCGCCATCATCATCGTCGTCCTCATCATAGTCGCGGCAACCGTCGCGATCGTTGTCTGTCTCTGTTTGAGAATTCCAATTCAGTGCGCCGGTGAGGCAAGCATCTGTAAAATCTAGAATCCCATCATTATCATCATCGAGATCCTCACTTGAATCAAGACACCCATCACCATCTTGGTCGTTGGATGAATCAGAAACCCATCCTAGCGCCCCGCGAGGACACTGATCGAGTACATCGCTGTTCGAATCCAAATCATCGACGCCATCATTGTCGTCGTCTGTATCGTCATCATTGTTGTCGCACCCGTCGCCGTCGTGATCGTTGTCATTGCTGGAAGTCCAACTTCGATTGTAGGGGTAACGTGGGCAGAGATCATCCACATCCTGGACAGTGTCGCTGTCATCGTCGATGTCCTCGTCGGTATCGTGGCAGCCATCGCCATCGTAGTCATTGGCCAATCCACTGCTCCAGTTGTGGCGTGTGGTGAAATCGTTGCAAATATCCGAGACATCTAGAATCCCATCGCCATCATCGTCGTCATCTTCGTCAGAATCGCGACAGCCGTCACCATCACGGTCCGAGGTCCATACGGATTGATTCCAATTGACGGCGGGGCCGATGCAATCATCCCAGTAATCATCCAGAGTATCCGAATCCGCATCTCCATCACAGAGATCACCGATATTGTCGCCATCCATATCCAATTGTGCCGTGTTGTTGACGGTCGGGCAATTGTCATCGACATCCGCGATTCCATCCAAATCCGTGTCGACTTGGAAGGCCCAGACGAATCCGGCACCTTCAATGTAAGAATTGGTCGACTTGTTGACACCCCCAAAGCTAGACCCGCAGCCGAAATCGAGATTGACACAATGACGACCTGCTGTCAATACGCGACCGAGTCCTTGCCATGCGACCGCATAGGCGATATCGTCCTTATCGCTGCCGAAGTGGTCCGCCCAGATCCAATTCCCATAGGGGTCCAATCCTGCAACAAAGCCGGCGGCACCAGGACCTTCGATCAGTAGGAAAGAGCCGAATGTTGAATTCGTCCAGAATTCATTTGCATCAGAGAAATATCCTGAAACAGCAATGGTTCCAAGGGGTCCGACAGCGAGGTCGAGTACCACTTGAACAGATGAGGGGTCGCCACTTGAGCGGGCGACCCAAACCCAGTTTCCATTCACATCAATCGATGCAACGAATCCGTTGATTGCACTCGTATTGGCGAGAAGATTGAAACTGACTGAGCTCCCATGACGGAAATCAATGCTCCCATCGAACCAACCACCGACATAGATGTCACCGTTGCCAAATGTCACCGCAGATGCATACACTTCTTGACCATTGACTCCACCGGCCATGTCTCGAGACCATTGGAAGGTCCCAAAGGGATTGACCTTGCTCACGAAACCATTGTACGGACGACCAGCGGTGACGATGTGGTCGCTCGGCCAATCGACGACATTGTCACGATAATAGCCTACGATGTACGCATTGTCAGACGAATCGATGGTGATGGCCGTGAGGTTGTCATTGTAGGAACCACCCCACGTTTGAACCCAAGAAATGCTACCCATCATGTCAACTTGGAGGATGTACATATCCATTCCACCCTCGGACTGATGCTGGTTTCCACCGAAGAATGCCGATGATTGGTAGGAACCGACCACATAAACCGAGCCTGCAGAGGTTGCTGCACAACCATTGGCGAAGTCATCATCAATACCACCCCAGGTGGTCACGATGTCCCAATTCGATTGTGAGATGTTGTACAGTGCTACAAAACCGTCCATGTATACTCCACCGGTCATCACGGTATGATTTCCGAACGTGATCGTGTCTGTAATCCAACCGCAAATCCAAACACCCGCTGGACCCAAGGTTGCTTCTTCGACGTGGGCGGTGCCAAAGGAATCGTTGGGCTTGTCGGAGTGTCTGAACCAAGACCAGCCGCCCCATTGATCAAGTTGGGCAACGAAAGCGGTGCGTTCATCGCGGGCGGTAGGGGTTGGGCCATTGTCAAAGAGAACATCACCACGATAAGAACCGGCGATGATGACTCCATTGTTGCTGATATTGATGACATCGCTGATCCAAACGCTATTGAAATTGCCGGGGCCATTGGTGGCGCTTGGGTCCGCAGTACCCTGCTTAATCCATGTAGTCACACCTCTGGCTCCTGTGCTCAGAATGGCATCGACCTGCGCTTCGTTCAATTGAGGAAAGGTCTCGGCCAGTTCTGTTTTCTCAGATCTCTCAAGACCATCAATGGTGCCGACCCAAGGAGCAAGAACCAGCAACAAAAGAAGAGAAATGACGAGCCTGCCGCGCGCTTGCATGCGAACGCCCTTTGGGCGTTCCCATTTCAACGTTCAGTCTAGATGAATGGCGGTCGAACAACGACCGCTGGAAGGTTTCGACGAGGGTTGACCGCGATTTCGACTTCCTCTCCCACCTCAACGTCCTGCAGATAGGCCAAGCCGA
>CAXEUI010000234.1:0-2521 GCA_963999335.1 uncultured Candidatus Poseidoniales archaeon | reverse complement strand
GTACCCATAGATCTCCATCTCGGTGAGAATCATTTCATCTTCCACCTCGCAGCTCTAGAGAAGACCTTCGTTTACGAATTGGTGGTTCTTCTTGATCAAACGCCTCCTGAATTGGTTGTGGATTCACCCGAAGATGGTTATGCAACTTATCGCTCTATAGCAAACGTTATCGGCATTTGTGAATATGGACTAGAGGTGTTTGTCAATGTCAGTGGACTCATCAGTCAGGACGATTGCGGAGACGATGGGACTTTTGCGATTGCGGCGAATCTACCCATTCTGGAAGGCGAGTGGAGGATGGTCACTCATCAGAGTGATTTGGCGGGGAATCGATTCGCAGATTCGCGCACGATCATTACCGACAAAACAGCACCGAGCGGCAACCTCATCTGGAATGAAACTGAGTGCGATCGTCAACCGACGGCACCGGTGTGGGGCATTCCCTTGCCAGCGGATTGCACCGTCTCCGTCAAACTTTCAATCCTTAGCGACGATGTAGTTGCTTGGTCCCTCCTGATTCAAAATGGGGATTACGATGTGTTCAATCAAGATGGAATCGGTTCGGATTTCGATGGAATTGAACCTCAAACATTCACCACTCCAGGGGAACCGGGAGTGTGGACGGCAACGGTCGAACTGATTGACGCAGCAGGCAATCGTCAACGTCTTCAGATCACGACCAATCTGAATGCCCCAGAAGCCACGGTTGGAGAGCAACTGAAGACCCCAGGTTCTCTTGAGAATCTTGTTGCCATCGGTATCTTCGCCTTACTGCTCTACGTTCTGCAAGCGGTACGACTTCGAAAGCCCGGAGATGGCGACCCTTGGGGGTCATCAGATTCATCAGAAATCTTAGAGACGGATTCGATGTTTCAAGACGACGTAGTCGTCTCGTCCACGGAAGCGACACTATCAAACACTGAATGATGATGAGACAGCCATGGGACACAGTCGTAGACTGTCTATATTCCTGACCTTCTTGATGGTCTCATCTCTTTTGATTTGGATTCCCCCTGCATCTGCAGCAGATGGGGATAACGATGGTTTTGACGACTCCATCGACGACTGCCCATTCGCAGCAGGCAATTCGACAACGACGAAACTCGGGTGCCCGGATACCGATGGTGATGGCAACCCCGACATACTTCAGGGTACAGTGGCAGATTTCACTGGCGCAATGTATGCCAGAACCGTTCCCACATCCAGTTCCCGCAGTTCGATGGCACGAACACTTGCTGTCGCACCCAACGGGATGCTTCTTGCCGGTGCCGATGCCTGTGACTGTGTCAAATTGTTCGATGCGGCAGGCAACGAAATCAAGAATTTACTGACCATCCAATCCAATCCTCGTGACCTGTCATTCACACCCAACGGAACGATGCTCGTCGTCTCGGCATATGAAGCCAACAACAATGCTTCAGTGAATGTCTACACAATTGATTGGACAACGCAGACAGCCACACATTTGATTGACCTGTCTGCAAATCATGATGATGATACGTATGCCGCCCGCTTCAACCCCAATGGCAGCCTACTCCATGTGGGTGGAAAGGATCAGAATGTCACGACCTATTTCACCTCAAATTGGACCATTTCCCACATCATTGATGATGGACTTGCCGATGTATATACAATCAAAACCAGCCCGGATGGCCGTTTTGTGGCGTTCACACATGGCGAAGAACTGAGTGTTCACTGGACATCGAATGGCACCGAATTATACAATGTCCACAATCATTCAGGTTACACGCTTGGATTGGATTGGAGTCCAGATGGAAATTGGATTGTGACAGGTGGTTCGGATAATGACATCAACATCTATTACGCATCAAATGGGACTCTTATGGATACTATGGATTACGGTGCTGATGTCAATGAAATTGCGTTCAATCACGCAGGTACACACTTCGTCATTGCAACCAGCGATAATGACCCCACATGGATTGTTCGAACCTCAGATTGGACGGTTGAGGCCAGTTTCGGTAGTTTCACTGGTGGCAGCGGTAGTGGTTCAAGCCGCCGAGGAGCACGAGACGTCGCTTGGTCCTTGGATGAGACCAAGATTTACTTCGGTGCGAGATACTATGGCCGAGTTTACACCTACTTTTCCACAGATGCTTACGCATGGCTTGGTGGCGATGTCACTGGCGAATTGATGGGCGAGCGCTTCTTTGAATATGTCAACAATCACAGTGACTACATTCCGATGCACTTCAACAGCACAACGATTCAAACGACCAATTTCTTGTGCAATGGGGTCAATCCTAAAGGTGACGCGCCATTGGTTGGAGCATCATCCAGTACTGCTGCAGAGAGATATACGACTCCATTGGCCAATTATTCAGAAAGTGGAATGCGCGATTGCGACAACACGAATGCCCGACTCATCGAAGTCCCTGTCGCTCGAATGCCCGCTGTGATGATGGTCAATCCCAACACCGAGACACATGCATGTATGAATGTGACAGGCGGCCTGTCAATGGGCCAAGTCCGGTGGATTCTATCCGGGGCCTCAGAATCG
>CAXEUI010000233.1:0-2522 GCA_963999335.1 uncultured Candidatus Poseidoniales archaeon | reverse complement strand
CCAATTCTGAATCGTGTTGAGATTTCATGGCAATGGCGTCACACTGGAGCCGCCACTCCAACACGAAACGAAATCATTGATGCTGTTTTGAAGATGGAGCCTGGTGCGACGAAAGACCTCGTCCTCGTCAAATCAGTGAGTACCCGTTTTGGTCAACCCCTGACCACAGGAAATGCCTTTGTCTACGGCGACAGGACCGATCTTGAGAAAGAACCCAAATACATTCTTGCCCGCCATGGCAGCAAGGAAGAAGCCGCACCCGCCGCAAAGAAATCTTCCTCAGAGGAAGAAACTACTGAGGATTCTGCTGATGATGCAGAGGCGGCCGAAATCGCTGGAGGTGAGGAGTGATGGGTGACAGTCCAAGCGCAGCAGCCAAGTGGTCGAAATACAGCATCAACGATGGAAAACTCACGCGAAAGCAGGAATTCTGTCCGAAGTGCGGTCCCGGTGTATTCATGGGTGTTCATTCAGACCGCAAAACATGTGGTCGCTGCGGGCACAGCGAGAAAAACGAGTGATTACTCAAAGTCTCTCGTACGGCCCACGGGTACATCCAGTTCATTCAGCAATCGCTTGATGACTCTGCGCTGCCAACCTTTGAAGGATTTTCGATCCAAGTGGACCATGACAGTTCCTCCTGAAAATGCACGTCTAGTACTCTCTACACACACGCGTATGGCATGATTCCATGCACCCTGCGGGAGTACTCCGGTTTCTGGAACCCACTCGTCCGCCTCCGGTTTCTCCATCTCAAGGGCATAATTGGCCAATTGGTGACCCGCCCAGCAATTCGTTTTTCGCAGGACATCCGTGTGTCTAGGTGCGTAATGTCCCCCGCCAATTCCAATCATGATCTTTGCATCACTCCTGTTCTCAGAGGTCAGCGATGCCCAATTGCCCACACCGTCTCCTCCATCGAGTCCAAGCCCTATCACCATCACGTCGGCCCAAGCTTCTGCAGCGTCACGGCGACCCCAATGTGTTTCGGATGAGCCAATTTCAATGAACATCGTTGGAACCGACAGACAAGGCCCGTGATGCGTGGTCTCGATGGTCAACTCAAATTCTGGAACCAACTCATATCTGTGCGCCGCTTCACACATCAGTCTGAACCAAGAAGCAAATCTTGGATTTGGCAACATGACCTCCCCTTTGATGCCTCCATGTTCCGATCTTTCTCCATGGGGAATTTCTCCAGGAACACCAATGACATGCAGGGTCAAACTGGGTCTTCCACTGGCTGCGAAATGCCTGGAAAGAAAAATGATCTCGTCAACGCTGATTCCACATCCATTCGAAAATCTAGCATCCAGTTCATCTTCCATCAGAAAACGTTCTCCAAACCACCAGAGCCAGACATCTCCGCACTCATGTTGCCATACCTTGCCCCCTTCCACTGCATCACGGTGCGACCAGCCACCACGTGCAAGTAGGGCATCACCTTGGATGGTCGATGCAATGTCGGGCTCAGATACAATGAGCAGTGTCACCATCATTCACTCCGAATCGGTCACTCACCTTCAGCATTCGCTGCCCATTCCTTCATGAATCACGACGTCTACCAAGGCCCGATGTCATTGCCAGACACACCCTCTCCACCCCGATTTCTGATGAAGAATCAAGATCATGTTGTCCTCATCGATACTGAAGGCGGTCTGTGTCCCCTTCACCCTGAACGATTCAATGCACTCGACCCCATTCGGTTTCCATTCCCTGGAATCATTACAAATGCTGTTCTGCTGGGTCCACATCTTCTCGTCTCAACGTGGGTAGAACGTGAAATTTCACTCGCACGACTCGCTGTGCTGGATCTGCGAGAACCATTTCAAGACGGTGTCGAACTCCCTGAGTTGAGAATGGCAATGGAACTCAGCCAAGTCGATCATCATCAGGTCGAAGGTGCGCTCTGGTCTCATGTTCTTGACGCTGAACCTCTGGCCCTATGTGTGCTCAATCAAGATCTCATCTTCTGCACGCATCATCGGGGCCTGTACCGAGTCACTTCTGATTCAGATGAGGTTTGGAGACGAAAACCGATTATCTGGGAATCTCTTGATGATTTGCCTGATGGAGATGTAATCGTCTCTCTGTTTTCCAATGGAGATGCGGTTTGGGCATTCTCTCTGGGTGGCGGTTGGGCCGAAATCGACGCTTCTGATGGTTCCGTCCGTCGACGCGGTGCGTTGCAGTTCAAATCGAGTGTAAATGAGGTTTGGAAAGGAGAAAGCAATGAATGGCTGTTCGGATTGAGTGAGAATCGCATGGCATGGTGGATTCCAGATGAAGATCATCTCCAAATGGAGGTGGTTCAGGGTCCAATCCAAGATGCAATATTCAGTGAAGGAAATTGGTTGATCACAGGTTGGAGGGAAGACATTGTTTGGAATAAGGCGGACTTCAGCCCAGAAATCTCGCAACTGCAATCTGCACCGAGGGCCGAGATTGGCACTCGAATCTTCAATCGAGATGGACATGGGCATTGGGTGTTGGATAACCGTGGCCAATGGACTCCCTTCGCC
>CAXEUI010000232.1:0-2535 GCA_963999335.1 uncultured Candidatus Poseidoniales archaeon | reverse complement strand
GCAACAGCCACTGAGTTGCCATCCGGGAGACGCTTGGGCCGCCTCAAGGAATGGTTGTACAGAATTCAGATTGATCAGGATCTGGCCAATTCCGACGAAGTATTGGCTCTACTCGATGTGTTGGATTGGGTCGCAACGGATCCAGAACTGTGGCCGGATACCGGATGGCCCTAATCTTACTCACTGAGAGATTCGATGTACTCATCAGAGGTGAGGAGTTGGTCTTCATCGAAATCATGCGGATCGATGAGGATGATCCAACCCTCTGAATAGGTGTCCTCAGTGACCAGTTCAGGTGTGGCTTCCAGTTCGTTGTTCACTTCAAGGACCTTGCCCGCACAGGGCGAGTGGAAGGTTTGTCGGTCATCGACAGACCGGAGTGAAAAGAGGATGTCGCCTTCACTGAACTCTTCGGCGACATCAGCAAAGTCGTATTCGTCGTCTGCAGCGGCATTGTCCACCAATGCATCGCTGGGCAGAACAGCAAGGGTCACACGCAGAATATCGCCCATCTCTTGGATTAGACAGTCCGATACACCAATCTTCCACGTCCCCTCTTCCTTGTCGACCACTTGCATCCACAAATGGTTGCGTGTATATTTTCGATCCGATAGGATACTAAATTCATCATAATCATCCGCCATTGCGTTCCCCTCATTGCCGCGGCGGCAGCACGACATATTTCAATAAATCGCTTTGAACATGTGAATCCCGTCCGTAGGACGGGGGGCTTTCACGTATTGATTATCAACAAGAGGCCGGTGGCATGAGCGAGGAACCACCGTGCAATTCCAAGAGACGGAAGAACAGAGCATGATTCGAGAAATGGTCAGGGACTTCGCTGAAGAAGTTCTGGCGCCGACCTGTTTGGCCAGAGACAAGGCCCAACAACCGCCACTTGAAGAGTGGGCGCAGTTCATCGAATATGGACTGCAATCCTGCACCATTCCCGAAGATTATGGTGGTGTCCCCCTCGATGATGTCTCAGAAGCGATTATCGTCGAAGAATTGGCGCGGGTAGACGCCTCATTCGCCGTTTTCTTCTGTGTGCATGTGGGACTCTGTGCCAAGACCATCGTCATTCATGGAACCGAAGAACAGAAGGCGAAGTATCTCCCGATGCTTGCGACCGATAAAGTCGGAGCATACTCGCTATCGGAAGCCGGGGCCGGCACGGATGCCGCCGCAATGTCATGCAAGGCCAAGTTGTCGGAAGACGGAACACATTACCGACTCACAGGAGAGAAGATGTGGGTGACAAACGGTGTCTGTGCAGACATTTACGTGCTCTTCGCCAAGGATGTTGATCATCCCGATTATGGTGTCAAGAAGCATGGTGGAACGACCGCATTCATCATTGAACAGGATTTTGAGGGATTCACCGTTGGCAAGAAGGAGGACAAACTGGGCATTCGCAGCAGTGACACCTGTTCACTGATTCTGGAAAACTGCAAGGTTCCCGTCGAGAATGTGCTCAAGGAACCCGGCAAAGGTTTCCCCATCGCCATGAATGCGTTGGACAACTCACGTATCGGGATTGCGGCTCAGGGGCTCGGCATTGCACAGGGTGCATACGAGTCGGCGCTCAAGTATGCACATCAGAGAGAGGCATTCGGCGTCCCGATTGCACGACACCAGATGATTACAGCATATCTTGCCGATATGGCCACTCAGGTCGAGGCAGCACGACTCATGGTCTACAAAGCCGCATGGACCAAGGAGCAGCACTACCAGCACGGCGGCCATCGCCACTCCAAGGAAGCCAGCATGGCCAAACTGTTTGCCGGCGATACGGCCATGTGGGTCTCTGAGCGTGCAATCCAGGTGCTTGGAGGCTATGGTTACACCACGGACTTCCCCGTTGAGCGATTCTTCCGTGACGCAAAAATCACTCAAATCTACGAAGGAACCCAAGAAGTCCAGAAACTCGTCATCGCTCGTGCCATCAGCAAGGACGTGTGACCAGATCGAAGCCGAATTCGGTCCCTGCCGGATAGGTCACAGCTCCCGTTCCCGGACGGAAGACGGTCGCATCTCCACCAATGAGGAGGCCCGAATCGCCTTCCCATCGCAGGAAGGCGCCCTCCCAGAGGCCCAGAACTGAACGATCGTTGTGTTGATGGAATTCCATAATTCGTTGAGATCGAGTTTCTCCAAAGTGTTGTTTGAACAGGTCTCCTTCTTTTATCCAAATCGTCCCCTCGTGATAATGCGGATTGATTTGGAAGGGAAGCAATCCAAAGGTTTCGAAGGATGGAGGGTGAACGATGGGCATATCATTGGTCGTCTGCATGGTGGGACAGGCGACATTGGCGCCTGCGCTGACACCCATGTATGGCATCCCTTCAGACACACGCTTTCGCACGATGTCGATGAGGCCATGCTCATGCAATCCCTTGGTCAGCAAGAAGGTGTTTCCACCGCCCACGTAGATTCCCTCCGCCTGCTCGATGGCCTCGACGGGATTGGCAAAGGTTTCGATGCCGCGAATCTTAATCCCGCTGGGCTCAGAGAATTCTGTGATATCAGAGGTAT
>CAXEUI010000231.1:0-2536 GCA_963999335.1 uncultured Candidatus Poseidoniales archaeon | reverse complement strand
CACAACAAGGGCCCGCCAATATTGGATGACATCTCCTTTCATCGACTCATCTTGGAAACATTGCTGGGTTTGCAGGAATTTGTTCCCTCCTGCTTTGAAATCAAAATCATCATTGTGCATTCGAATCGCTTGCGATGCGAGGTTTGCCTTCCAATCATGTGCGGTTTGAATGATGACTGCTGAAAGAACTCCTTCGGTGTGTCGTTCCGCCAGTTCCCGAACACTTCTGGCTCGATCAATGACACGTTTCAGGTATTCTTCACGGCCCAGCACAATCGCATCCGAATCGTCCTGTGCTGGGACCATATCGAGAACTGTTTGAGCAAGCATGGTATCGTTTCCAAGCATTCTCCACATCTCTTCAGCCAGATGGGGTGTAGCAGGATACAGCATTGGAATCCAATGGTTCAGATATTCTCGCCCAGCACTGACACTGACTCCACCTCGTCGCTGAGCCCATTGCCAATCCGTGACCATTTCGAAGTGACTGATCATCACACCATCGCGTAGACTGACGTCGGACATGTGGTCCGCCCAATTCTTTCGAACTTCACGAGAACGTGCGAGCAGCCATTCATCCATCGCGCCGGATTCAGCTACATTTTCAATGCCTTGAATCAATGCGGCGTGAATGGCTCTCATTTGTCGATGATTCGATTCAATTGCAGAATCAGACCAGTCCATCCCAGCCTCCGGATTGGCGCCAAAGAGGATGAACAATCGCACTGTATCGGCACCATATTTTCCAATCATAATCTCTGGACTGACTGTGTTCCCCAGACTCTTGCTCATTTTCGCTGAGCGCGAACCCAATGCACTCCCACATGTTGGGCAAGAGGAACCTTCGATGTCAACATGATACTCTACATTACAATCGGCACAGAAGGGTGCAGGAGCATTCACCATTCCTTGGCACACCAATCGTGAGAAGGGTTCTGAGACATTGTGTAGACCGGCGTCCCGCAGAGCCTTGGTGAAGAATCGTGCATACAGAAGGTGCATCACGGCGTGTTCAATTCCACCGATGTAGAGATCCACGCCTCCTTCCATCCAATAATCCGCGTTTGCTTTGTCAAATGGGGCCGAGTCGTTCAGTGCATCTGCGAATCGAAAGAAATACCATGATGAATCATAGAAGGTGTCCATTGTGTCGGTCTCTCGTTTTGCTGCAGCACCACAAGAAGGGCAATTCGTATTGACGAATCCGTTGTGAGAGGCCAATGGATTTCCTGATTCACCCTCTGTAAATACCACATCAAGCGGCAATTCAACCGGTAAATCGGTCGTTGGCACTGGAACCACTCCACAACTCTGGCAATGAATGAATGGAATCGGTGTACCCCAGAAGCGTTGGCGGCTGAGCAACCAATCCTTCAGACGATATTGAATGGTCCCTGCGCCCATGCCTTCGTTCTCCAACGCACTGATGACTGCAGTTTTGGCATCGTCCCCGTACAATCCATCGAATCCGGGACGGTCTGAATTGACCATCCATCCCAATCCCTCAAAGGCCCGCCCGGTCACTTTCGGATCCTTGCCTTCCTCCTCGGAGAGAACTTGAAGGATGGGAATATCGTATTTCTTGGCGAAGTCATAGTCGCGCTGGTCATGTCCAGGCACCGCCATCACTGCTCCTGTTCCATATGAGGCGACAACGAAATTTCCAGCGTAGATTGGAATGGCTTCCCCGGTCAGCGGATTGGTCGCATAACGACCCAAGAAGACGCCCTTCTTGTCACGAAGCATGTTGATGCGATCGAACTCCGAAAGTCTCGCGCACTCATCAGCAAGTTCACGATAACTCTCTTCAAATTCAGTCCCTGCGACGAGACTCTCGCAAAGTGTGTGTTCGGGTGCCAGCGTGACGAATGTCACTCCAAAGATGGTGTCTGGACGAGTGGTGAACGCCTTGATGACCTCGTCTCTGTCTACGATTGGGAAGTGAATATCCACACCGTGTGAGCGCCCAATCCAATTGCGTTGCATCGCCTTGACATTCTCTGGAAATTCGATGTGATCCAATTCATCGAGTAATTCATCCGCATATTCGGTCATCTTCAGGAACCACTGTGCCATGTCTTTCTGTCGCACTTCTCCAGCACATCGCCAGCAGCGATTGTTCTTGACCTGCTCATTGGCCAGTACAGTATCACAGTCATCACACCAGTTTACCGGCGCAGTCCGCCGTTCAACCAGACCCATTTCATGAAATTTGAGGAAAATCCACTGATTCCAACGGTAGTAACTGGAATCACTGGTGGCCAATTCTCTTCGCCAATCGTAAGAGAAGCCCATGCGATTGAGATCGCTGCGAATACTCTCGATATTCGACCAAGTCACGTCATGAGGGTGCCCACCCATCTTTCTTGCCGCATTCTCTGCAGGCATTCCAAATGAATCGTAACCCATTGGATAGAGAACATTGAACCCAGCTAGACGACGAAAGCGTGCCATGCTATCGCCAATGCTGTAATTGCGAACGTGGCCCATGTGCATCTGGCCACTTGGGTATGGAAACATCTCCAAGCAGTAGAAT
>CAXEUI010000230.1:0-2557 GCA_963999335.1 uncultured Candidatus Poseidoniales archaeon | reverse complement strand
TTCTCCTCTAGCAGAGAATCAGACAATCCAATGGCTGGAGCAATCAACATCAAACTGACCAGAAGGAAGGCGACCAGACGAGGGTGCATCGGTCCCCCACAGACCTCACCTATCAAGAGGGTTCCTACGCATCCCGTAGGGATGCGTTCAACGAAATGGATGGAGGGTGACGTATCGGTCCAAGCGAGAGACAAAGGATTCGCCATCCTCGACATTGGCAGCCATGGCACGAACCGCTTCTTCGATCAGGGCATGTTCCTCGGGCTGGATTCCCATCACGCGGCGCATGACATCCAGCATCGCCCATTCATCTTCGGTGATGATCTCATCCGCGAGTGCTGCAATCAATGCCGTTTGGTAGGTCGTTGCATCTCCAATCTGTCGCTTCTCGTACGCGTATACATCTGAGGTGGTCACTGGATTGTCAATCTGGTCGCGCAGGACATCCCAAGCTTCACCCATCACATCCTCTGGAAGTGCAAAGGCTCGAGCGATGACCGCAAGGATTGACATCTCATCATCGGTCACAATCTCATCTTCAACTGCGGCCTCAAGCGTGCGCAGATAGAGGTGAAGACCACGGGTCCCTGATAGCGCCATGACCCGTCGACCCGGTTCGTGTGTATAAGCCGAATGCCGGCGACGACATCTCTTGCGTTTTGCTCAAATAGGGATAGGCAGACTCCGGAATAGGCAGAGGTCGCCAAGCTTGGTCAACGGCGCTGCGTTCAGGTCGCAGTCCTCAGTGGTTCGCAGGTTCAAATCCTGCCCTCTGCATTTTCGTTGAAATCTATGATGCCGCGAGGATTGCAATAATACACTCTCGAATGTGATTTTCCGAAGTCTAGGGTCTCACGATAGGACGCAGTGTGCTGAAAATAGATCATGCACATCTCTGTCCAATCGTATTTCATTTGTATTTCAATCTGCAATACGTTTAATACCCAGTTGGTGGGCTCACAGACCAGAACCCGAGGAGCGTAACCCCATGCCCGCCAGCCAGATGACCAGCCTCCGAGTCCCTGAGGACAACCTCATGTTACTCGATCAGAGAGTGGGATTCGATGGCATGCGCAATCGCTCCGATGTCATCCGTGCTGCAATCCAGCACTACCTCGAATCCACACCTTCACATGCACTCGTGCGTACAGTGAAGTTCCAGATTGGATCAGAAACTCGGGAACTACTCGGGAAACTCTACGAATTGCGTGGAATTTCACCTTCAGAAGCGGCCCGTGCGGGCCTAGAACTCTACATGCGCCAGACACTGGCGGACACCGAGACACTCAGCATGCTGCTAGATGCACGCGTGGCTGAGATGCGCGACAAGACGCAACCACATGAGGATCATACTGCTTAGGCAGATGCACCAACCAGGGGCGAGAGACGTGGCAACGTACAATGATGGGATGCACCACGCGGGGGGGCCTGAAAGCCCCTCCGCAACTTCTCCTGGCTTCGCAGGGCTCCGAGCTCGTGCGAAGTCCACACACAGCCGAGGAGTCGGCTTGATGGATGACGCGGGTGAGGCTGTCCTCACTCTGGGTCTGTCCAAACTCCGCTTTCGTGCCAGTGAGGCAATGAAGGCATTCTTCCGCTCACACACACCCCGCCCCCAAACATCGGGGGCCCCCTTCCTCGACGATGCTTGACACTCGTCACACCCCTCCCCGCCTTCGGGCGGGGACCCCCCTACTGGTCAGGTAGGACGACAGTTTCGCAAATTCGAAGTGTAATCTTCAAGGGGGGCCGAGTGACAGGGCGAGTTCCATGCCTCCGGAGGAGTCTGTCACAGCCGCGGGATTTCTTGCGCATGATTCTCTCCGTGAAGGTCAGAGTGAGATGATCGATGATGGTTACAAGGTCATTTCAGAGGGAGGGTTTCTTCTGGCCAATGCTCCAACTGGCATTGGAAAGACCGCGGCAGCACTCGCTTCAGCGTTGAGCGTCGCCCGTTCTTCCGAAAGTACACATATCCTGTTCATGACCGATCGGCAATCACAGCATCGTATTGTGGTCGAGACGATCCGGAGCATCAACGAGCGATTACCGGAGGGGGAACTTCCAGTGACCTTGGTTGACATGATTGGACAGAATGGGATGTGTGTCAATGAACTGGCGATGCAGCACGGATCGAGATTTCGACAGGTCTGTGGAGAACTGCGAGCATATCGAAAATGCAGACCGTTTCTTGAGGAATCACCGGGACTTCGTCTGAAGGTTCTCGATTACCCACTCCACGTCGATGAATTGGTCGACCATGCCAGAAACTGGAGCGGCTCAAATGGGCCCCAACCCACTTGTCCGTGGAAGATTGCGCGTGAAACGGCGGCGAAGGCGGACATTCTGGTCTGTGATTACAATCACTTGTTCAACGAGGAAACCCGGAAATCGAGCCTCAAGGCCATGGGTCTGGAGATGGAGAACATGATTCTCATCGTCGACGAGGCCCACAATCTTCCCAATCGAATACGCCGAGGACTGAGCCGAACATTGAATGATAAATTGCTTCGAGATTCAATCGCTGAAATGGAAGAATTCTGTGAAGAACAGGAGG
>CAXEUI010000229.1:0-2564 GCA_963999335.1 uncultured Candidatus Poseidoniales archaeon | reverse complement strand
GATTGAATTGGCGATTCCCAAGGTCCACAAATTCATGCAAATGGAAGGCATTCGTGACAATGTCACCCTCATTGCCAGCGGAGGTGTTCGAACAGCGGATGATATGGCCAAAGCAATCGCTCTCGGGGCTGATGGTTGTGTTCTTGGAACCAGTGATTTGGTCGCCATGGGTTGCACCCGTTGTTCCAACTGTGAAGGGGGTCCGAGTGGGCGCGGTTGTCCATGGGGATTGACCACCACAGATACTGAACTACAGGAATGGGTACAGCAAGCATGGGGTGCGGACCGACTGGACAAGTATTACTCCGCCTTGGCCAAGCGAATGAAGGAGATTCTGCGCCAACTTGGTTTGTCCAACATTGGAGAGTTGCGCGGACGCACCGACCTGCTGCGATACATCGCTGGAGGTGAGGCTTGATGCATGCCAATCTTCCCGGAACACCCACTGAATATCGAGATGTCATCGCAAGACCGCGAGGCGATGTCCCCGCGAACCCAGAAGCAATCGTGCAGGCACGTCGCCTCTTGACAGATTCTCTGCCGAAGATTGAGATGAATGATGCGGATGCTGCCGAAGGTGGCTGTGGAGTGATCGGGATTACCAGTGAAATTCCAATTGCAGGTCGACACCTGTTCAAATCTCTGGAGCAAATGAGAAACCGCGGCAATGGGAAAGGGGGTGGCGTGGCGATGGTCGGACTTGACCCCACCCAGTTCGGCACCACACAAGACGTTCTCGATGAGGCCTATATGATCGCCATTGCTTGGGTCAACGATGGGTATCGCGAGGATGTTGAAGCGAAATACATCGATTCCGTTTTTGATGTCGTTCACACATTCGACATCCCCGTGTTGGAGGACTGGACCAGCCTGCCTGCATTGGAAGTGTGTCCACCGGCTGTGACCTGCTACTGGGTTCGACCGACGGAATCCGGAATCGCAGCAATGTTCGAGGAGAGTGGGATGAACCCCGGGGACTTCGCAGATGAAGAAGCCATCAACTCAGAGTACGTATTTCGCAACACGCACAAGCTCAATGTCGAATTCTACGCTCAGGATGGTCGGGCTGACGCATTCGTGCTCAGTCATGGCCGCGACATGCTGATTCTGAAGATCGTCGGCTACGCGGAGGATGTCATCAAGTACTACTGTCTAGAGGAGTTCACCGCCCATGTCTGGATTGGACACCACCGATATCCGACACGAGGTCGTGTCACTCATCCCGGTGGTGCGCACCCCTTCGGTCAAGGCATCGATGTCGCGCTGGTCCACAATGGGGACTTCAGCAACTACGTCTCGGTCAAGGATTACCTCGCCCAACGCGGAATGGAGCCTTTGTTCTTCACAGATACAGAGGTTGCAGCGCTCGGATTCGATTTGCATCATCGAGTCTATGGCTACCCGATGGAATATCTGATTGAGTCATTGGCACCCACCAGTGAACTCGGCTTCATCATGTTGCCCGAAGAGAAACAGACGGTGTACGAGGCGATTCAGAAGACGCACATTCACGGCTCGCCGGATGGGCCTTGGTTCTTCATTATCGCTCAAGGTGCTGGCAAGGGCCATCATCGGCTGATTGGCATCACGGATACCAGCATGCTTCGACCGCAAGTGTTCGCCTACCAACGTGGCGAGGTTGGCATCGCATTCTGCGCCAGTGAGAAACAAGTGATCGATGCTGTCTTGGAGAGCCTCGCCGCTGAGGACAAGCGATTCTGGAGACGATGCGATCGTTACTGGAATGCCCGTGGCGGTTCCTATACCGACGGAGGGGCTTTCCTGTTCGATGTCACGAAGCAAGAGGGAGGAGGTTTCGAATTGGTCATGACCGACAAGTTCGGTCGTTTGGTCAACACCCAACCCGAGGGGGAATTCGCAGTCATGGATTCAGCGATGACCTGCGACGTCAACTGGCCAGAAGAGGCCGATGCAGTGGCCCGATACGAAGCCTGTGTCGAAGCACTCCAGTCGATGGACTGGGCCGCAGCCAAGACCATGCTGTCCGAGATTCACACCTATTCCCAACAGGTCAGTCGTACCGAAGCGATTGCCAGTCTACAATTGCTACTGGATCGATGCTATGCGACCGGAAAGTTACGGAGAAGCCGATGGTTGGACCACGTCGAGGATGCTCTGGTCGAGATTTTGATGGGCAGTGGTTCTGCACCCTGTTCACACTTTGTCGCACAGAAGGTCCCTGGCCACAGGCCGGAACCCGAAAATGCAGAACAGGCCATTGTCATCGATGCCCGACCTTATCCCATTGAAGGACAAGAGAGTCTCGCACGCGAACTCATCGCTCTGCATCAACATGGTTGGAGAAATTTCCATGTGATTCTATGTCACGGTCATCGCTTCATCGGCAATGGCTTCGGTATGGAAACGGATGATGTTCGAATCGATGTCTACGGAAGCATCGGTGATTATCTGGGCAGTGGGAACGATGGCATGACCATGCACATGCACGGAAATGCACAGGACCAGGTCGCCCAGATTCACAAGGCGGGGACCCTCGTGGTGCACGGTGATGTCGGCCAATGCTACGGATACGGCGCCAAGGG
>CAXEUI010000228.1:0-2566 GCA_963999335.1 uncultured Candidatus Poseidoniales archaeon | reverse complement strand
TGGTTCCAACCGAAGCAAAGCGGCTGGCATAGGTTCCGGAAGAAATGCTCCAGCCATGTTTGGCGGTATCGAATTCATCGATTACCAGGACCTCTTCGGGGGTGATTCCCAGTTCATCGGCCACGATCTGACTGACAACCGTCTCATGGCCCTGTCCTTGAGGGGTGGTTCCCATGCTGACACTGACCTTGCCCCTCTGATTCATCTGGATGGTGGCGGACTCGGCCGATCCTGACTTGGGCAAATATCCCGGTTTGGCTCGGACCTCAGGCGGCAAGGCAATCGTAATATAGCCCATGTTGGAAACCGAAGGATCAATCCCCGTGGCGATGCCGATGCCGAAGATGTCGTTGTTCATCTTCGTGAATTCGGAACCAAGCGCAGTGAAGCGACCATTCCGATTATCGAACCCGGTCAAGTGGTTGAGGTCATCCTGTACTGGAATCCGATGGCCAGCGGAAATCAAGAACTAGAGGTCATCATCGACCCCGGTCAGGCGATTGCCGAATCTGACCGCTCGGATAATTCGGGCACCATCACGTTCCCTGTACTATCACGACCTGATGGCGTTGATCTCTCCATTCGGCCTGGCGCTGTATCCACCTCTCCATTGGTGCCTCGGCCGAATGAACCCTACACGATTTCCATTCGAGTGGACAATCTGGGGGCACGAGATTCTGATCAGGTTTCAATCGAATTGAGCATGATGAACGAATTCGGGTATGAATTGGTGGATGTCCTCAACGCATCGACCATCATCGGTCAGACGAGTGGTGTTTTCACCTTTTCAGGCAACGTCTCCGATGCGCGCGGCGTCTCTTATCGGGCGACGATTATCACGACGACAGACCTCGTCTCGGACAACAATATCGCCGAGTTCGTTGTCGTTCAAGATCTCGTGACATTGTCGGGTGCACGCACTCCGGCTCTCCAATCCACCCATCATATCGAAGCCTCCGCGGGCTTGGGCGAGGACTCACTTCTGTTCACTTCAAAAGGGTCTGAATTATTCGTTCATCGAATGGCTGCCGATCAGTCGTTGTACACATGCTTGGTCTTGGAAACCGAGTGGATTGGAGACATCACAGTCAACAGTTACCAGGGAATCGTTACCGTTGCTTGGACGCGTTCTTATCTCGATGAAAATACGTTTATTCGCTCGACTGTGTCCTATACGACCATCGATCGAACGTGTCAGATGACACCTCGTCAGGACGTGATGCCCGGTCTTCTTTCTGCTGAGGGAACGTATTGGGGATTGGCCCTTGATCAAAGGGACGACACGGTGGTACTCGCAGGGTATCACCGCGATTTGGTCACCAGCGGCACCTATCAGGACATCACTACGATTTTCCTCATCGAGACGGATTCTCCATTATCTGCGGATGATTGGGTTCTCCATCGAAACGCCATTCTTGAGATTGACCTGTATCCCCGCTCCGCTCCACCTCTTGAGGTGGAAATCGGCAAGGATGACATTCATCTCCTCTATCAGAATCTACGCGATGATTCGACTGGCGAGGAACGCCTCGGAATCTTCTATGCCCATGGGGAAGTCGACGAACAGAACTGGGCATTCTGGATTGCTGCCGGAGACGATGCCACCACTGGAAGGATGTTGTTGATTGAGAACAGTGAAGGCAAAGAAGTCATTTTCACAGCATGGCGAGAGGGCTCTGAAGCCGATGCTGAATTGGTCACCAGAATCTCTCCTCCTTCTTGGCTTCAAGGTGTCGAAACTCGAACTCCGGCTCGTGGATTGGCCAACATCGTGCTCGTCGAAACAGATCGGGGTGTACAGATTCTCTACGATGCAGTCTCTCCCACCGGGCCGAAACTTCACTACGGCCTTCTTTCGGATGTGGATGGCCTCAGTCAAGACATGTGGCTTTCAGATATGCTCAGCAGCGGCGTTCTTCTCACCGCATGGCGAACCGATGATTCAGGTGAACTTCACTTCACTTATGCAACCAGCAATGGTCTACGGGTCCGAAAGATGGTCGAGGACCCGACCGCCGAGAGTCCTGATCACGGAATCTTGAATCGGATTCGGTTGTGGCTGAATCTGGATGAATCCACCTTCCAAGCGTTGATGAATACAGTACTGATTACTTTCTGTTCCCTTTCATTGTTCGTTACGCTGGTTGTCACCGCCAACCGAAGGCGCCGAAGGGAGGCATCAGGAGAAGTCGAGTTCGTCAATGAGAATTGGGTCGATCTCGACTTTGATGATTCAGGTCATGAGATTGAAGTCACTCCGATGGTGTCGATTGACGATGATGAAGACGAAACGATGGAACCCACACCTGAAACCGACGAACCCACCCCCGTCAGTGCCGTCATCCTTGAGGACGAAGTTGATGACGATGATTCCTCACAACGCTCTGCTCGTGCTTCACGACGCGAACGTCGTGCCACTGAGGCCGAAATGAAGCAGGTTCTCGAGGAGATGCACAAAGCAATCTCAGAATCCGGCCTGCCCCCTTTGCCTGCTCCCGGTGAGTTGCCACCGTTGCCTGCTCCCGGTGAATTGCCACCATTGCCCTCTCCCGGTGAATTACCACCC
>CAXEUI010000227.1:0-2580 GCA_963999335.1 uncultured Candidatus Poseidoniales archaeon | reverse complement strand
AGGGGAAGGACGGATTGATACACATGGTGATGGGAATCGGTCCAGAATCGGGGATGGTCAGATTATCAGCGCTGACAATCCACTGACTCTTCTCGACCTCTTGGATGCCAATTCGAGCTCGTTCGCGTGGATTGTCGGCGATTTCCGTCATGTAGAATGGGATGCCGAGGTTGCGAACCGCGATGTGGTCAATATCATCTGGATGCTGATGGAAAGCGGTTCCAATCTCGATGGTGTAACAGTATGAATCATGGACGCCATACTGCCAGTCGCAGTAATCACCGGTCGTCGGATACAGGTCACTGCTCTGCATATTTTCGTATGTGGTCATTTCAGCCATCATGTTGCCGTGATAGATGAGTTCGGCATGATCGGGAGTTTCACAATCGTTGCAATGTCCCCATGGATAGAGAACGAGTTCTGAGTAAGAATGCCAAGTGAGGGTTGCACGGAAATCGGATGAGCCGTCACCATCGTCATCATTCATTTCAGTGATGTCCTGAATGAAGCGAGTCTCGGGCTCTGTATTTCCACCCATCCAGTCCTCATCGGTTTGGCCGTCTGCATCGTCGTCCTTGCCATCGACATGGTCCTCGTTCACCAACCCATCGTCGTCATTATCCTCATAATTGACAGGGCCGTTGTAAACGTCGTTATTCACTCCATCAGCGTAACACATTCCGGGGAACAGCGGTCCTGTTGCACCCAAAGGCGCTCCCCATTCAAATTGATAATTGCGATTGAGGTCAACACCATCACAGCCCTCGTCAACTTCCTCATCGACATCAGGGATTGGAGTCACACCAGTGACAGTGTTGTCACGGAGATTCTTGCGCCATCCGCCGCCCGGATTTGTCTCCCATGCATTGGGGCCGCTGAACACTTCGCGATCGTAGCGGTTGCCATCGACATTGAGCATGGGAATGAGATAGATTTCGCGTGTATTGACCAAGTCAGTAATCTGCTGCTCGGGAAAGTCCTCATCGACACCGAGGTCGCCGGGTCCACAAGCCTCACCATCTCCATTGGAATCTTGGTAGTTGGCGGCGAGGGAAAGGCAGTCGCCATCATCGTCGAGTTGACCATCACCATCTGCGTCACCCCATGTGTCTTCATCAATCAGGCCGTCACCATCATTGTCGATTCCGGCGGTGCCATAGTAGTGAGCGAGTGTCTCGAGGAAGAACATCGGCACTTCGTAGGACATCCACTCTCGAGCGTGATGATTGCCAACGAGTTGGATGTCAGGGATATCTGGATAATTACCACAATCACCGACGAAGTCGTTGCAATCGCCACCGTCCACACCTTCGAGGGTCTCGCCACCGGCGGTAATCTTCATCCATGGCGAACGATGATTGTAGAACCAGCCCTCGTAGTCATCGGCAGTCGTTTCAACGCCACGGGCATTCATACCACCATTCAAGCCTTCATGGAACGACATGATGTTCTCATTTTCTTCTGCCAATTGCATCATGCGATCTCTCATGGTGAAATAATCATGATATTCTTTGAATTGGATTCGATCGTTGCCGCCCCATGGATAGACATCATTGGCATAGTCTTCGCTCCAGATATCCTCTGGCGCCAGTCCTTCGGGCGGGTCATCCTGAGAGTTCATCCCAAGGCTGCCTGTGAGCATCGGAACAAGCATACAGAGCACGGCAAGCAGTGCTGGAATTCGGCGAGATGACATGACGAGCACACCGTCGAGACCAATACAGCCTTTCAATGGAACGCCCTGACGACCCGAACGGAAACGTCCCTTAGGGGACGATTCCGAGACGATAGGGGAGCGAAATCCTCAAACCTATTGCTGAGACGCGCCCAGCATGGACAGTATCTTGGAGAGGGTCCCAGACTGGGACAAAGCGATTATCGGATTCAATCAAGGCACGCTCGTCGTTCTGCTCGGGCTCGTTGTTCTGATTTTCGTCATCGAGAAAATTGCGATGAAAATCATTCCAAGAATGTTCAGCACACTCTGCGAAAAGAGTCCCATTGCTGAACTCGCGATTCATGGCTCTAGCAAGGCTTTGGGAACAGCCATGGGTGCTGCAATCCTCTGGCAATCCACTGTCACTCTCATCGAAGGTGAGGCGGCGGTCATGCCAGATTTTGTGGCGTTCTGGTTGCCATCGATTGCCCAAGTTGTCATGCTCATCGCCATCATCGTCTGGGCGCTTCGCCTCACAGTCTCAGTCCAAGCTGTCGTCGAATATTGGGATGATGACGACGAACTCGATGGTGCGGAGCGCACACTCATCGGTGCTGTCGAGAGTGTGTTGCGAGTCTGTATCGTCGTCTTCGGCTCGGTTTTCATCGCCGACGCCTTGAATTTAGATTTGACCACGATGGTTGCCGGTCTCGGGATTACGGGCCTGGCACTCGCACTCGCAGCAAAGGACAGCATCGCCAACGTCTTCGGAGCGGTCACTGTTCTACTCGACCGACCTTTCCGTGTCGGGGATTGGGTTCTCATCAGCGGTTCCGAAGGTGAGGTTATCAGCATCAGTTTGAGAACCACACTACTGCGCACCAGTATGGATACGATTGTCAGCATTCCCAATGCCAATCTCA
>CAXEUI010000226.1:0-2588 GCA_963999335.1 uncultured Candidatus Poseidoniales archaeon | reverse complement strand
TTCTCGCGGATTGATTGTGATGCAATTCGAGAATGTGCAACTCGCAATATTGACAAGTTCAGAACCGATGCTCACCTCACGCTTCTCAGCAACTGAATATGAACGGATGATTGCCACACTGGCTTTGGGGGCGATTAAGGCGAGCCTGTCGAGTTCATCTTGCGTGAGTTCGCGATCCTCGACCTTGATGATGTCCTTGCGCCCATGCTTGGAAGAGGGGACGTTCATGACCAAACTGATGGGCGAGGATCGATCGCCTGTAATGCCGAGCATTCGAAGCACTGAAAGGGCGGCACCAGCTGGAATATGATCGATTACAGTGCCATTGTTGATGGCCGTCACACGTCGCATCTCACCGGTAGACATCAGTCATCACCACTGGGAATTGCAACACCGAGAAGGCGACACATCAGGGCCATTCTAGCCACCACTCCGTAGAAGGCCTGCTCGAAGTATCGGGCGTGCCGCGTCTCATCCACATCGGGGGAGATCTCGTTCACTCTTGGCAGTGGATGCATGACAATCATCTCGCCCTTGGCTCCGGCGAGATCTGCCGCGGTCAATTTGTAGATTCCTGCAACCTTCGCATATTCATCCTCATCCGGGAATCGTTCCTTCTGAATGCGGGTCATGTAGATGACGTCCGCATCTTGGACAGAGCCGTAGAGATCTTCTGTTTGGGTAATCTTGGCTCCGGATGCGGTCAGGTCTGAGACAATCTCTGCAGGCATGGCGAGTTGAGCTGGAGAGATGAAGATGAGATTACAGTCGAATCTAGCCAGCGCGTGTGACAAACTGTGCACCGTTCGTCCATATCTCAGATCACCGATTAAGGCCACGGTCAACCCTTCAAGGTGGCCGTGGGCTTGCTGAATGGTGAACAGGTCGAGGAGTGTCTGTGTAGGATGATGACCCGCCCCGTCACCCCCGTTCATGATTGGAATCGCACAGGCATCTGCGGCATATTGCGCAGCCCCCTGTCGGGGATGTCGCAGAGCCGCGATGTCACAGTAACCATCGACCATGAGCATGGTGTCAAACAGAGTTTCACCCTTGACGGCTGAAGATGAATTCAGATCACCGAGGTTGACCACGTTCCCCCCCAATCGCTTCATCGCGGTCTCAAAGGACATTCGAGTGCGTGTGCTCGGCTCGAAGAACATGTTTGCCAACAACTTGCCTTGAAGCAATGGAAGATACTCCAAACCGTGTGCAACAGGAAGGAGGCGTTCGGCATCATCGAGCAGGGAAATAATCTCCTCATTTGTCAGGTCATCCATGGTGATGAGGTCGTCGTCCATCCTTCCCGCCGGAACTCCTCGGTCGCCTCTCGGCCTTATTCATTGGGGTGCCTAAACAAGGTCGATTCCATAGGAATCGGAAGCCGAGGACTTGAAGGGGGAATGCTGGGTCCGCCGACCGATGATTATCAGTCGGACCCCTGTTCGAGTTTCGTTCTGCGGTGGTGGAACGGACCTTCCTGCTTACTACGAAGGCAGTGAGAATGGTGGGCTTGTTACCTCACTTGCGTTGGCCAAACACATCCATGTCACAGTCAACAAGCGCTTTGACAACAGCGTCCGAGTCGGCTATTCTCAAACTGAGATCGTCGATGATTTCGAAGATCTCGAACACGAATTGGTTCGGGAAGCCATGCGCCTGACTGGGGTGACCCACAGTGTCGAGATTACCACGATTGCAGACATCCCTTCTCGTGGAACTGGCCTTGGTTCTTCCTCGGCCCTGACCGTTGGATTGCTGAATGCCCTCCATACCTATGCTGGGCACACCCCAGACGCAGCTCAATTGGCTGAGGAAGCGTGTCGAATCGAGATTGAGATTCTCGGGCAGCCCATCGGTCGTCAAGACCAGTATGCCGCCGCTTTTGGGGGTTCGAATCAAATCGCATTCCTTTCCGATGAGACCGTCATCGTCACCCCGATTGAACTCGATGCAGAAACTCTTGCATCCAATTATTTCCTCGCTTACACCGGAATGACCCGGAAAGCGAGTGACATTTTGGCCAAACAATCGGCATCGACTGACAACAAACGGGCCGATCTCGACGCTCTCCGTCAACAAGCGATTGAAGTTCGAAACGCCTTGGAATCAGGAGACCATTCCACCGTGGGGCAATTGCTCGATTCCTCTTGGCAGATTAAGAGAAACCTCGTCGATGGCATCACTGGAGTGGTTCTGGATGAAATCTATGCCAGCGTCATTGAATTGGGAGCCACTGGTGGAACATTAACTGCCGTCACCGTGATGGTGACGGTGGCTGGAGCACTACTTCTCTTGTCAAGAACAACACCATCATGGGCTTTGAAGGTGAAGCTATCGCTGCCGTGATAGTCGGCATTTGGAGCATAGATCACGGCAGCGGTAGTGGAGTTGACGGTTGTCAGCGTCCCAAGGGTTCCATGCTGTGGATGGTCTGTAATCGTCGAAACAAGCGAATCGCCATCCACGTCGTTCCCAGTCAGAGTAATCGAGACACTCGCGTCATCTGACGTTATTACAGCTTGGGAATCGCTGACTGGCTGGTCGTTGATAGCAACCACGGTGATATTAACGGTAGCTGCCACACC
>CAXEUI010000225.1:0-2594 GCA_963999335.1 uncultured Candidatus Poseidoniales archaeon | reverse complement strand
CCGCTGCTGCAACTGGAGTCAGAGGTAATACAAATCTACTGAAGCATTGGAATTTGAATCATCGCAGTCATGACAGAATCGGGCATCTTTCTGGAGGAATGTCTCGACGATTGGCGGTATTGCAGGGATTGATGCCTGGATATGGCGAAGAACCTCGACTTTGTCTTCTCGATGAGCCTTCAGAGGGATTAGATGAAGAATCCGTGAACACGTTGCTAACGGACATCGCAACCATGCGGGCTCGCGGGCATGCCTTCCTCATCGCCACGCACGATTCCCGCCTGAGGGAATGCGCAACAACTATGCTAGATATGGATGGAAGTTCAACAATCGTCGAACCCATTCAGGAAATTGGAGATAGTCCACAATTTCCGACGGCGGATGCGAAAATCTCTGTTTCCCGCTGGTCTTCTACCTTGGATCGCCGAACGATGTGGCCGTTGCTTTCCCGTGGCTTGCCACTGCTTGCATCGATATTGGTGCTCTTCGCACTGCTCGGCAACGAGATTGGGGCACTAGTGCTTGTTCCGACATTCTTAGCCGCACTCCCAGCTCTGTCTTCATTGCACCATGCAAAGGAGGCTCGTGCAGGTGATTGGTGGATTGCGATGGGTGGGCGCTTGTTCACAATCGATCCGTTGTCGATTCTTCTGATTCTGATATCGCCGTTGCTGACCGCGTCAGTCTTCGGAATCGATCACGATGGAGCGATCTGGATGGCCATCGGTGTACCATTTGTAGGCATCCATCTTGCAAGCGGTGCGATTCATGAACTCGCAATGAAGATGCCAAGGGCCGAGGCACAGTTTGCCCCACTCCTCTCGCTGATTCTCATCTGGCCTCTGCTCATCGCGAATGATGCGATTTCCACATGCTCAGCAAATGCGATTTGCGCGGAACCTTGGCCATCGATACTGATGGCAACCTGCATCCCTCTCATCATCTGGTTCGCGCTGCCCATACTGCATCCGCGAACAGGGTCAAATTGATGGGCAGGAGACAATGGTCGATGGCTATGAGAGGCGTCTGGCTGATGCTCGCGGGTCTGGCAATCGCTGGCTTGGCCATGGTTCTCGGGTTTGTCGTCGCCCCGGGTGCCAAGGGATTCGAGGGTGATTCCTACCGAATCATCTTCTGGCATGTCCCTGCCGCATGGACTTCTTTCCTGACATTCGGAATGCTGTTCGTCGGCAGTCTGGCTTGGTTGTGGAAGCGCGCAGAATGGGGTTGGACACTGGCAGGAGTCGCGGCTGAATTGAGCCTGCTCTTCGGACTCTGTGTGGTCACATCCGGCCCAATCTGGGGTGCGGCAGAATGGGGTGTTCCATGGGATTGGACTGATGCGAGATTGAACACCTATGGTGTCCTCTCAGCAATTGCTCTATTTCTGGTCCTGTCTCGTCGCAGTCAACCGGACACCCCCGAATTCAGGGATGTGTTCTCGGGCATCGGATTGTTCGGTTTTCTCCTTGTCCCTATCACCTACATGGCAACACGCTGGTGGCAAGAGCGCCACCCCGGTCCCGTCATTGGAGGGGGGGAAGAAAGTGGGGTGGATTCAGTGATTCTGCAAATTTGGCTTCTGGCGTTCCTCGGCATGACCATTCTGATGATTGGACAAGCGATGGTCAGTTGGGAAGTGCAGAAATGCGAGCGGCATCTCGCCGAACTACAGCAACGGATGGATTGAGATGAGTGATGTCGCATATCTGGCCGCAGCTTACGCCGTGATGATCGGTCTCATAGGGTGGTTCACATGGCAACTGCTAGACCGATTGAGAGATGTTCAAGCGAGAATCCAAGCTGTCGAAGAGTCGATTTCGAATCCAAAGGATTCGGAAGATTAGAGCCGGCGCCTTCAAAACTGGACGCCACCGCCGCCGATTCATGTCTGAAGAGTCGTTTCGCTTTCTAGGTCGGAGCATGCCAGAGGTTTCCATCGCAATTGGATTGATGCTTTGCTTGTGGGGTGCTGTTGCCTATCTCATCAGCGATATGGCGAGTATCACGGCACTCATTCCCGCATTCATGGGAATCCCAATTGGTTTCTTGGGGGCGATGTCAATCAAAATACCCGAAAAGAGGAAGACATTCATGCACATCTCAGCAACGTTCGGCCTACTGTGTGCCCTCGGTGGTCTTCGCCTCCCGATGATTCTAATGAATGATGATAGCAGCAATCTGCTCATCGCTTCGCATGCCATTCTCTTGGTGTTGGGTGGCCTCTACACCTACCTTTGCGTTCAATCATTCATCTGGACACGCAAACAGCGTGATGCGGCAGATTTGTAGAACTGGGTGTGTGATATGAATGTCCCGTGGTGAAGCGTTCTGCGTCGCCTGCGGGGCTGGTTCGCCTCATTCCAGTGACCGTCTGTGTGAGACCTGTTTCCGAGAGCGGAATTCAATTTCGGAATGTGAAGAGACCAGTCAGGCCTATCGTTGCCCGAGATGCAATATGAATTTCGAGGGAGGACGTTGGGCGATTCTTGAATCCGAGGATCTTCTACAGCGAAGATTGGATGATTCATTGCGAATTCATGAGAGGGCAGAAGCGGTGGGCATCGCAACTCAGGCGGAGACGATTGATGAAC
>CAXEUI010000224.1:0-2618 GCA_963999335.1 uncultured Candidatus Poseidoniales archaeon | reverse complement strand
ACACCGATAACAACACGGCAATTGAGAATCACACCGTCCGCCTTTATCTCATGCCTCCAGACGAAGCGGCTGCAAACCCAAGCCTTGGTGCCTATGGTCCCCGCGCACTCGGCACTGGCGTGACCGGTTCCGTTGGCAACTTCTCACTCCGTGGAATCCCTGGAGAGATTGTACAACCAGGATATGGTTCTCTCGTGGTCGAAGTGAATCAAGGTGGTTATGTCGGACATTCGTACAAGACGTTCGCTTGGACCGTCAACATCACGGACAGCCTCAATATCACTCAAGATACACCGTCTGTACCGGGTGAACCCATCATCGGTGCAGGCACCACGACATTGATCTCAGGCCATGTTCGCTGGGAGAACATCCCATTCTTGGATCCAAGCGATGCGGGCTCCCTCGTACTATTCATGAATTACACCAGTACTGTGGATGGGCCGGTCTCACTCCAGACACTGGTCGGTATGGATGGTTACTACGAATTCAATGTCACCCTCGATGAGAATGAAGGCATCGGTCTTCTGCCGGCCATCATCGAATTCCCTGGTTGGCATGTCGACAGTCTTCATTTGATCTCTCCACCGACCTACCACGCTTTGCCCGGTACGTACAATCTGAATTTCAACATCAGTGCTGCACCGAATCTGACCGCGACATTGATAGGTCCGTATGCCAACACTTCCCTGTTGTCAATCGATGACTATGCCTGGATCAACGGTACCATCCTCAGCCGGGGCCAGAACATCGTGCCCATGGAAGGGACACTGTGGCTACAGATGCGAATGAACGGTTCCACCGGTCCCATGGAGAACATCACTTCTTTTACTCTTAACGCAACCACCTGGAATTCTTCCGGTCCAGGAAACTTCAGTTTTAACTGGACCTTCTTTGCGACCTATGCCAACAATCTTGACCCTGGGTACATCGATGTCGAATTGCTGTTTGTCCCCGCTACTCTCGGGGCCACTGACACCGCGAACCTCTCCGCGGGTTATGGCCTCCAGACGATTCTGAATATCGAATTCAACACTTACCCTATGCCCCGTGGCCAAGATGCATCTTCGAACATCGCATTGACCGATCATCGTGGCAATTATGTCTTGTCAGCAGACGGCACTTACCTATCCGAATTCAGAGGCACCCTCATCGCTACGAACAACTCAGCCGATGCAGCAACCGGTGGTCTGAACATCGAATGGATTCCCGACGCCAACACGCCCGTTGGCGATTATGTGTGGTACACCAACTACACATCCTCGACACAGTGGTACAAATCCATCGACAGCCAAACTGACATTCGCATCACGGGTTTCATCATCATCAGTTCAACCATCGGCACCACATCATCCGCAGATGATTGGGTCCACATCGGCAACACATCTTACATCACGGGTGACATTACTGATGATCTGACCAATGCCCCCATCACTGGAAACAACACAACTCTCATCTTTGATTTTGAATTCCCCGGTGTGGGTCCCAATGACCCGATGGGCAACCCGCCTCCTCCGATCTTCATTCCAATCGGCAATGTTGTAGTCAATACAACCACTGGTCTGTACAACTTCTCGTTCACCATGCCCACGAATTTCCCTGGCGGAATCTGGGGCATCAGTGTCTCTGCTGACTTCCCTAACGCCCCCCTGGGTGGGACCTATTACGTGCTTGAACTACCTCATCAGTTCGACATTGGAACCGAATCTGAAGCGGCTCTGTTCCTGAATGCCTCAGACGTGCTGGTCGAAGTGAACAACCCACTGATTCTTGAAGTGGATGTCCGAGATGTCGCCGCGTACTTCTCCACACCCCCTCCCGGCCAAGAGGGTTTGGCCAATATCTCGAATGCTGGTGTGGAATTCTTCTGGGATGCCAATGGCGTCAACACGTCACTGGGCACCTCCCTCACCATCAACGGCCGTGCCACACTGACATGGACCGTCCCACTCTCACAAGATCCCGGTTACTACGACGTATGGGCTGTGATGTACAACGATCAATCGGATACGTTGTCGACAAACAACGGTGCACGATACACCGGAAATGACACGTTGGCCAATGTCACCGTCCAAGTGCAGAGTTCGGTCATCATCAATTCATCGGTGCCCGGCACAGTGGTTGCTGGCACCAGTTTCCAACTCACAGGGGTTGTCGAAGATTCAATCGATTCAACGCGTCCATTCTCGGGCCCTGTTCGAATTGACGTGTTCTGGCTTGATGACACTGAGGAATTGATGGCTGCGGGTCATACGACTGCTGTCAATGGCACATTCAACCTGTCAGTGAATACCGATCCAGCCAGCGATGGCATCGTCAGCGGAAACCACACATTGGTCGTCTCTGTCATCGATGGTTCAAACCCATTCTACCTGACCGCTACCGGAACGAAAGAAATCCTGATCATGGGCATTACCGACTTTGAGAATATCTACCCCTTGTCGGGAATCGTCGTCACCCGCAGTGACTCAGTCGACTTTGGCGGTAAATTGGTCGAAACCACCGACTTCGACTGCAGCACATGCAATGGTGCGCCCCGCGTCATCAATTTCACATCGGTTGCCGCTCAATTCCACGATACTTGGCTTCCAGAGAATACCACTGATGTCACGGGCAGTGTC
>CAXEUI010000223.1:0-2621 GCA_963999335.1 uncultured Candidatus Poseidoniales archaeon | reverse complement strand
ATGAAGGCGTGGAAATGCACGCGCCGTTTGCGGGTGCCGGGAATGGCATCCACGAGGTGGAATGAACCAGGTTTGACCATGTCACCACTGAAGTGACCGGTTCCTTGGAATGTACCTGTACCGTTGAGAGTACCATACGAAGATAGATTCGTATCCGAGGCATTAACAACGAATGTACCCGAACCAATGATGGTCTCTCGATACATTGGAGTAATGAAGAAGGATGTTCCATTCGAGGTGAATCGGCCATTCACCCCTTCAACCTCTCCATCGACGAGGAAAGTGTCGGTCACATTGGCATCTTCAAGGCAATAGGTCGCTAGATCAGGCATTGAACCGTTGAGACATTCGAGTGCCGATGAATCTGCAATCGTACCAACGAAAGTTCCACGGCCCAGTAGGTCACCCGTTCCAGTATAGGAATGGTTGTGCAGAATAGCACGTGTGTAGTTGCCAGTGAAGTCGGTTGCAGTCACAACACCGGATTCGGAGATTACTGTACCGGGTCCAGTGAAGGTGACTTCACCGGTCGCACCCGGTCCGTACCCACGCTCACCCTCGACATCGCCATCTGAGGTGGTGATGTAGTAGGCGTCTTGCCGGGTATCATCCCAGATGTTTGAAATGCGGAGATCCATATTTGCAAGAGGGTCACCGCCGAAATCAGCATCTCCTTGCCACTCAATCGTACCGGTGGCACCGGATGCGGCAATAAGAATCTCCATGTTCAGCACAACAGCGCCGTTTGAATGACCATCATCGCCTGTGACGTTGATGGATGCTTCTCCCAACCAGGTTGAGCCTGAGACGTTTCCGAGAATACCGGTGATTGGATTGATGGTTCGGTCGGCATTGTATTCGGTCACCAGATCGACCGCCCAACCTTGAGCATCTTGAGAAGTCCCAGTTACGAAGCTGTCCCGAGTCGCGGTCAGGTCAGATTCGCCCATGAACGCGGTGACGCGGATGCGGCCACTGGGCACACGGATGCTGAAATGTCCATCATCATCAGCTTGTGCGGTTGCAATTGGAATCCAATAGGTTCGAGCATCGGTGTCAGTTGGATCTTCGCCGCTGAAAGCATCGCGCTCAATGAGCAACTTCGCATTGGGCACAGCACCAAGCTCACCGAGGAGGACATCGCCTTCGAGCGTTGCACCGGAGTAGTACTTCAGTATCTTGACGCCGGTATTCGCAGTGGAGATTGACTGTTCATTTTGTTCGTTTGCGTCGTACCAGTTTGACAAGACAAAATGATTCATCATCGCACCGGGCAATGGGAAGGCATAGGTCAAGGGTGTGTCTGGAGTTCCATAACCATTGAAGTGTTGTTTGGGTTGTGCAATTCGACTCAGGGAATCCAAACCGAGTTGTGGGCTTCCATAGCCAATGTAGGTTCGAGCAATCATCGTTTCAAAGAATTCAGGTTGCTGATCCACACGGACGTCGACCAATTCGATGATGTCGCCACCACTGCCAGATTGAGATGCAAGCAAGTCGGCCAGATAGGCCTCTTCAAACTCAAGTCCGGTCATCTCTTGCTCGGGGCGATCCCCTCGCTGTGTGATGTATACAGACTGGATGTAATCTTCAGGGTCAAGACCACTGAGAGTAGTGGGTGCATAGAAGATGCCTGTGGGATTTCCGTAGTGCATCCCACTTTCAGCATATTGGTATCCACCGATTGGGTACAATCGATTGTCCACCGCGAAGTAACGGATGTCGTTGTTACGAATCACGGTCTCGCCCGGGCCACCATCGTAGCTCGCAACCTCATACTCAACGGACGTCAAATCGTGATACAGGTCGACCAATTCATCTAGAGAGAAGACATGTGTCAGCAAGTCACGCGCAATGGCGTAACGAGCATTCTGTCGATGCAGAGACGTCGATACATCGTTGAAATCATCGTAGAGATCGCTGGTGTACCAGTAATCGCCGATGATGTAGTGCGTGGCTTCGCAGGAGAATGCGTTTTTGGCATCGTAACTGTCATCACCCGGTGATCTGCCGTTATCATCGATGACCGATTCGCCTCCGCTGGGACAGTTATCGATCCAATCGACCTTGCCGTTCTGGTCGAATTCGAAGATGGCCGTACTCAGATCGGGATACTCGCCAATCAATTCACGGTCTTCGTACAGACGATACACCATCGAATCGGAACGAGTCCCATCATCATTCATCAGGTGGCCTTGCGCCATGATGACGTCGTCAGCTGAACCGATGACGGTGAACGAATGATCTCGAACACCTTGACTTTCAGACATCGAATTGACAGCGACCCATTCATCCCATGTGGCATCGCTTTGTGTTGCTGCGTAGAAGTGATTCTGCATCGCTTGACCGAAAGCACGTGTGAACTGTTCGTCATCTTCCAGACCTTGGTCGTCGGTGTATTCGTGACGCATATCACCCTCTGCGAGGGTGACGATGAAGAGCGCGATGGTGTCAGATTCGCCGGCAGCGAGCAACATATTACCCGCTGCGGGAATTCCAGACTGGAAGTTGTCCGCGACGGTCGGATGTTGGCCTTGAGCCAACGCTTGGAATCCATAATCCCACCAAGAGACGAATGCTGGGCGTTCCGAGAACGACGTGTCAGTATCTTGATGCTCTAA
>CAXEUI010000222.1:0-2623 GCA_963999335.1 uncultured Candidatus Poseidoniales archaeon | reverse complement strand
CCGGCTGCATGATGAATGGCATCTGCCCCTGCGATGGCGGCGAATTGGTCGGAAAATCCGGTACATCCGCGCCGACCCAGGCACCCTGCTCGCTGTCCCACCAGATGAACGCCTTGTCAGGCCCCCAGGGGCGTCCCTGGACGTCCGCGCTGGCCCGGTTGTAGAGGATTCGCCGGTTCATTGGCCAGATCACGTGCGAGATGGACACCCGCGGCAACCGCTGAGGAATTGGCGAGAGACCCAGAGAGTTCACGCTGATGTCTGGCAGTGGCTTGGCAGACGAGCGTCCAATCATCCTGGTTCTCGTCCTTTTCTTTCTGCTGATACTTGTCGAAAGCATAGTCGCGCAGGATCAGCCCTTCGGCGAACAGCGCCATCTTGGCAGTATTCCAACCAGTGGTGAATCGAACAGTCAGGTTCGTGCCGTGATCCTTGGAGAGGGCCCCTAGCGTCTTGGCTCCCTCATCACGACAGGCTTTGTCGCTGGGTTCTTCGCCCATGCCGACCAATACGACTTGACATCCAGCAGTCCAGACGCTGAGCCGCTTGCCGGCCTTGCCGGTGAAACTCTCACTTGCGAGTGCTTCATTCACGAGGCTTCGTTGGGTGCGCGATAAGCCAGCAAGCGCATTGTTGGGTGCTTTGTCAACGCCCTTGAAGAGCGGTAGAATCAGTATATCTCCAACGTCGTTGAACTCGGTTACGCTTGCATCCATAGAATCACTGAACGTGCTGATTCCGTTCCGATATACAAAGGATTTCCTCAAAGAATCACTTTTTCAGTACGATTTTGGACCATTAAAAGGTCAGAAATCGGCGCGAAAACGTTCATTTCGCCTCAAACCGGCCAATCCTATGGCCAAAATGGACCACATCGGGGAGGCGAAGGGCAACCATCCCGAATCATCTGGTACTGTAATGTCAATGGCTGATTGATTGATCGATTCATTCACCCAGATGCTGGCATCGATGACCCGTTTCTGATAATAGAGTTGGAACACCCCTCCATCGACGAGAGTGAGATTGTCCGCAGGAAGGACGGCGACCGTGGAGTTGGTCGCATTGACTGAGAAATTGGCTGAAGTCCACAACTCTACCCCCTCACTGTCGACATACTGCACACTTGCATTCGAGGTGCTCGCATGACCCAGATTGGCCACATCGAGTGTCATCTTGTCTCCGACATCCAGATCGAGTGAATTCACATGGAGACGGGCCCGCCAGAACCACACGTTGCTGATGAGATATCGCATGACGTCGAGTTCGGTCGAGAGTCGGCTTGAGAGCTCCTCTGCGGTGCCGAGTAGGAACTGCTCATCATCGGTCTCAAATGTGAAGCATGGAAAACCCATGACGCCATATCCGTAATCACGACTCGTGCCGTGTGTTGGATAGATTCCAGCATTGGCATTGCGAACGGGCAGGTCCGCGTCGATGGTTTCATGGATGGTGTCTCGAATGTGCTCAAACAATTCGTAATCGGAAGGCATCTCTCCAGTGAATCCCCAAGGATATGCCAGAATCCAAGTGCCGGTGTGCATCGTGACGTATAGGTCGGCGTCGACCATGAACTCGTTCATGTAATCTGCATTGTTCCGGGTCTCCGGTTCGCTGAAGGGTCCGCTTCCTGATGCGGTCTCATCGGTCGTCCAGTGATGGTCATAGTTCCGATTGAGATCGACCTGATTCATGTTCCAGCGTGTATCTGCATCATTTCCATCTGCATTCAGTAAAATCATGATATGGAGCTCAGTGTTCTGTAAGACTTCGATGGCTTCAGCATCCCCATCAATCCAACCCTCAATGTAGAATTGCGCTGTGAGGAAGGCGAGTTCGGTGCCGAGGTGCTCATTGCCATGGTGGCCACCATCGATGTACACCTTCTCCTTGGGAGAGCCGTCAGCCTTGGCATCCATCGACTCGTCTGTGATGACGACGACCCATTGATCGCGACCCTGCACGGTCTCTCCCGCACTCTTCATCTCGATGATATCAGGATTGTCAACCATCCAGTCATGGACGTCCGCAGTCAGCGTGGCCCAGGAGTGGTACCAGTGCTCTTGGACGACGTCGGGCTGACCTTGGGCGCTGACCATCGGCATCGCCGAGGAAGCCAGCAGCAGGAACAGCACCGGGATGACGCGCATCGCACCGTAGGTGCGGCCTCGCCGATTTGAGGCTATGCCTTACTCGTCGAGCAGAGAAGCCAGAAGGATGGGCAAAACGATACTCGCATCCGATTCGATGACGAATTTCGGCGTTTCTACACCCAGTTTCCCCCAGCTAATCTTCTCATTGGGCGGCGCTCCTGAGTATCCGCCGTAGGATGGGCGTGATTCAGAGATTTGAGCGAACCATGCCCAGAGAGGAACATCTTCCCCGAGATCTTGACGAAGCATGGGGACCACGCAGATGGGGAAATCCCCCGCGATTCCCCCTCCCACCTGTAGGAAGCCGTTGGAAGGGTGTTCGCGAATCCATGTCGCCAACGCGAGCATGTAGTGCGTGCCGCTCTGTACAGCATTGATATCGACAGTGCCATCGATGACTCGGGCGGCGAAGATGTTGCCCAGAGTCGAATCCTCCCATCCGGGTACGAACAGGGGCAGATTGGCCTCTGCTG
>CAXEUI010000221.1:0-2626 GCA_963999335.1 uncultured Candidatus Poseidoniales archaeon | reverse complement strand
AACGACCTTGCCTCCAACCACCAGTACTCTGACATCGCGTCCATGACTTTCACGAATGTATTCCTGCACCAGCACTCTGTCGACGTTCTCCAATACCTTCCAAGCGATTTCACTGGCCTCTCGCTCGCTGTGTGCAAGGTAGACACCGCTTCCCTGTGTTCCTTCGGGTGCCTTGATGACACAAGGTACGCCTCCAACTTGACGAATGGCCCGTTCTACGTCACGCCAATCTCGAACAAGTGCAGTTGTGGGTACCGGAATGTGATTTGCAGAGAGGACTTGAGTTGCGTGCAACTTATCGCGACTGTTCTGAATGCCATCACTGCTGTTTGCAACATATGTGCCCATGCGCTCAAATTGACGCGCAATGGCAACACCGTGTCCTGTAATCGAATATCCGATTCTCGGGACGACAGCATCGACTTCGACATTCCAGCCTTCGTGCAGAATGCGTCGCCCGTCATTTCCCACAGTCACAGAGAGTTTCATTGGATCCAATACATCCACTGAGCAACCCAGAGCATTTGCCTCCTCTACAAGACGTCGCGTGGAGTACAGCCGGGGGCCGCGGGACAGGATGGCAACGCGCAGGGTCATCGGACCTCGGCGGAACCGCTTCCGTTTTGAGTCCTATGGATGAAAACCGCGTGACCGCGCGCCCGCTCGCATACCCGCTCGCGCGCGTGCGAAAAGCGAGGCTTTGAAGTGGCGTCGTGTAGTCGAGGATTCATGCAGCCCGTCGCCGGACCCTCTGGTCCGCCCGTCGAAGGCCCCTCAGGCGCCCCCGATGTATCGGGTCCAACAGGATCCCCTGTTGCCGGGCCCAGTGGCCCTCCTAAGGATGTGAATCCAGCACAATTTGACCCTCTGGCAGAGATTGAGGATGCTCGTGCTCGAAGAAAAGGTCGTGAAGACCGTCTTGAGGAACTTGAGAAAAAGCGAAACAGTGCGCGAATCAATGTCTATCTCTTCCTGGCACTGACCGTAATTCTGGCTGTTTTCTCATTCTTCCCCGGCCCCATTCATGGGGATGTCTCAGACAATCCACAGGCGCAGATGAGTCCGAACGAAGCGGAGGCTTGGATTCGCGACGGCGGAGATAGCGACTATCGTGACAAAATCTGGGATGGCTCATCCAATGCCAGTTCTGCACACATGAACATCTACATTCCTCCTCCCTTGCCTGACATGGGTTCAACTTCTGCGGTTCGTGTTGATGTCACTTTTATTTCCTATCGCAACTCAGGTTCAACTCACTTCAAGACCGGAATGTTCGATGGAGATTGTGGAGTATTGCCCGCTCACGAATCATTGCATGAAGATTCATGGCAGCTCAGCGAAGAGGATCTCGGCCCCGGGGAGAAAGTGGAATTCACTCTGTACACCCAGCCCGGTAAGAAATGCATTCTGGTGGAATGGATTGAACCCATTGCGAATCCGGGCACCCTCGCAACCATGGATATCGAAGTCGCAATTTACTGGCCACGAATGTTCACTGTACCTGTCGGTCTCATCACCTTCCTGATGGCTGGCTTTGCCTTCATCGGAGCGCAGAAGACAGGCAAGGTGTACAAGGAACTCAAGTATCCAGAAGGTCGCCCCGAAAAGAAGGTCGAAGAAGCGGTCCTCGAAGCGGCTGAAGCAGAACAGCGTGGAGATCAGTTGGGTGTTCCTGAGGTTGAGACACCTGAGGATACAGATACAGCAGTTGTAGAGGGCCCATCCTTGGCAGAGGCGGCCGCCAGTTCAGAGCAGGATGATGCAGCCTCTATTGATGAAGAAACTCCAACAGAAGAGTCACCTGCGGAAACAGAGGCATCGGACGATGAAGAAGAACCTGAGGCTGAGAATGCAGCGGCATCTTGGACCGATGAACAACTGCTTGGAGCTGGCTGGACGCAAGAGCAGATTGACGCCATGCGAAATGGCTGAAACCTTCTCAGAACGCAATATTGGCTCGCACGTTGAGCGAAGAGGTTGAAAGCGGCAGGCATTGCCATCCTCTATGAGGATGGCCTATGGACGAGGACGAACTCTCCGCCCTGACCGTTGTCAAACTGAAGGCTCGCCTCAAAGAATTGGGATTGCGAACGAGTGGAAAAAAAGCTGAACTGATTGCTCGACTATTGGAATCAGAGACAGAAGAAGAAGAAGTTGTTCTCATCCTCGATGACGATGAAGACGATTCCGCATACGTCTCAGAATTTGACATTGATGAAGTTCTGGAGGCTGAAGTTTTTGAGGCCGAACTTCTTGAAGAGGGAGACCTCGAATCGGATGTCGAGGAAGCCGTTCCAAGTTCAACCACAATCAGAAGTGGTCATCGAATGCCGAGTAAAGCTTGGTACAAGGATGGCACGACCATTGCGACGCTTCTCGTCATTCTGTTACTTGCGGGTGCAGGTGGTTGGTGGTATCTCAACGAAGATGCAGCCGTGTTCCAGACTGCCCCCTCTCGGTATGGGGATGATTTGCAATTCACCGTGAGCAATGGCCTGCTTCTGGCGGACGGAGAAGAGATGGTCGGCTATATTCGAGATGCAGCCGGAGGTGGCTTGGATCAAGTCTGTGGCGAACTTCGCATCGAGTTCAGCGGAACGGGCTCAGCATCCATCACAGATGGTTC
>CAXEUI010000220.1:0-2628 GCA_963999335.1 uncultured Candidatus Poseidoniales archaeon | reverse complement strand
CAGATAGGTTCCAGCGTTGATGAGATTGGAATAGGCCTCCTCTCGAGGTGGCTTCTCTTGGAATCGGTGAATCAAGGTACTTTGAGCATCGTAGTCAGCGACGCCGAAGCGACTCGGATCCTCGACTTCCCACAATGAGATTGATGCGAGCGTGCCGGTAGCCTGGTGCGCGGCAAGCATCTCATCCACACGCAGGCTGGTGAGAAGATCCCCATTGATGACACAGCAGGTCCCTTCACCGAGATGTTCACGGCAGTTGGCAATCGCTCCACCCGTGCCCAGAGGTTCGGTCTCTTCGACGATGACGACCTCATAGGGCAGGTCGAGTCCTGAGAAGTGTGAGCGCATTTGTTCGATTCCGTAACCGGCCGCGACCAGAACCTTGTTGACCATGCCTTCCGGCAGGATGCTGACCACGTGTTCGATCATTGTGCGGTCCAGAATCGGAATGAGTGGTTTGGGCGCGTGCAGTGTCCACGGACGCAGGCGTGTGCCGAAGCCGCCGGCCAGTACGATGACGTCCATCGCTCCCGCGAGTCGGGTTCCCCTCAAGTGCCTTGCTCACCGCGGGCACGTCTCACGCGCGCGTGGCGGAGCGTTCAAAGAGCGGCGTCAGGTCGAATGTGTTGAGGGTCGCCGGTGAACATCCACGAGTATCAGGGGAAGCAGTTGTTCCGTGATGCCGGACTCTCTGTACAGGAAGGTGTGCACTGCACAAGTGTCGAACAGGCGCTCGTCGCATACGATGCTCTGGGGGGTGATGTCGTCGCTGTCAAGAGTCAGATTCACGCGGGTGGACGAGGCAAAGGCAGCCTCTACGACCCAGATAATGGAGATTTGTTGATGGAAGGTGGCGTCAAAATCGCCTTCAGCCGAGAAGATGTAGAGAACTATGCTCGGAATATCCTCGGCAATGTTCTGGTGACCAAACAGACGGGGCCAGATGGAAAGACGGTGAACAACCTCTACGTCGAAGGTGGTTGCAATATCGCCCATGAATACTATCTCGCCATCCTCATCGACCGGGAGCAGAAGATGCCGCTGATCATGGCCTCCTGCGAAGGTGGAATGGACATCGAAGAGGTGGCTGAGAAAACTCCTGAAGCAATCTTCAAGGTTCACGTAGACCCGAGCGATGGACTATTGCCGGAGCAGGCAGAAGGGCTGGCCGATTCGCTGGACCTTTCCGGTACTGCCGCAGATTCATTTGTCGAGAACATCACGGGTCTGTTCGACTTCTTCGTCTCAAATGACTGCTCTATGGTCGAAATCAACCCAATGGTCCGCACCGAAGATGGCCGGATCGTCCTTTTGGATGCCAAGGTCGGATTCGATGACAATGCATTGTTCCGTCACCCTGAACTTGTCGAATTGCGTGACCTCAACGAAGAGGAACCAACAGAAGTGCGGGCCAAAGCCGCGGGACTGTCTTACGTCAAACTGGATGGGAACATCGGTTGCTTGGTCAATGGAGCGGGGCTTGCGATGGCAACGATGGACATCATCAAATTGCACGGCGGTAGCCCAGCAAACTTCCTTGATGTTGGAGGAACAGCAACCCTTGAAACTGTGACTGAAGCATTCCGGATTATTCTTGGTGATGACAAGGTTGAAGGTGTGCTCGTCAATATCTTCGGCGGCATCATGCAATGTGATGTCATCGCTGAAGCCATTGTTGCTGCAGCCAAAGAAGTTCGTTTTACCGTGCCACTTGTTGTTCGGTTGGAAGGTACAAACGTTGGAGCCGCTCGGATCATTCTTGATGAAGCACAATCAGAATTGCCAACCATGCAAACTGCAACCGATCTTGAAGACGCTGCCTCGAAAGTTGCGTTGGCGGTCGCCGCGGCTAGTGCTTGATGCTCATTCTTTTCGACATTGATGGAACGCTGCTGAGTTCAGAGGGTGTCGGTGTTCGATCAATAGAGGAAGCGGGGGAGTTGATGTTCGGCAAACCTTTTTCGCTTGATGGCATACCGATCGGCGGTCGACTTGACCCGTTGATTTGGAATGATGCCTGCCTTCAACATGGCATTGAAAACCCCGAAATACGTCATGAAGAGTTTCGCGAAACCTACAAATCGATCCTTGCAAAAAATCTACAATCAGTCACGGTCGCCACATTACCTGGAGTTGTAAAACTCCTTGAAGCATGTCGCACACTTGAGCACACAACCTGTGGAATCGTGACAGGTAATTACGAAGAAACGGGAAAGATGAAACTTCAGGCAGCAGGAATAGACACGGAGATGTTTACAGCCAACGCGTGGGGAACCGATGGTGTGATTCGTGATGAGTTGCCACCAGTTGCAATAAGTCGATCTGCACGTAGCATTCCCACATTCCTCCTAGGTGACACGATTCACGATGTCACAAGTGGGAAAAAGGCAGGCTGTACCGTGATTGCAGTATGCACGGGTTCGCACGATCGAGATATACTTGACTCCGTCCACCCAGATCTGCTCCTTGATAATCTTGCAGATACAGAGGCAATACTTCATTGGATGCACAACATTCACAACCCGTCACCTTAGGCGAACGCATTGATTCGCTCGATGTTCTTCGAGGTGTCGCGATTCTCGGCATCTTATTGATGAACATCGTGACGTTTTCGATGGTGCTTGCCGC
>CAXEUI010000219.1:0-2642 GCA_963999335.1 uncultured Candidatus Poseidoniales archaeon | reverse complement strand
CGCCCAGATTGGCGCGATAGGTGCGAAGTTCCGAATCATGATGTTGATCCAGAACGGTACCATTGGCCGCACAGACCTGTACAACACCGGTCTCAGTGGGCCAGACTATGACACCGGTCGTGGCGAGGAAACCGCCGCCTGTGATGCCCCAATTGGGTGCGGCTGTCGAATGATTCCACAGTTCAGCCCCGGTGACAAAGTCGTACGCGGTGAGAATCCCGGATGTCCAGCCAGTCACGACCATGTCGCGTTCGTTCGCACAGGGATTGTTCGTCCCCGCCGTAGCCGCAATATGAATGAGGGGGCCGACCTCAAAGCCACGGTCGCTGGCAGAATGGAGTGCGCGCCAGATCTCGACGCCCGTGTCTGCTCGATATGCAGCAAGGCCAGCGCCTTCTCCAGTACTGGGGTCGCCTCCGCCTTTGACGATGACAAGGCCATCCTTCACGAGAGGTGTGGTGGAGATGTATCCGATGTCGACGCTTGCATTCCATTGAACATCTGGCAATACGGGATCAGTGACCCATTCGGCGTGTCGTCCTTCGCTGGCCTCGGCGGGAAATGCTGCGAGCAGAAACAGGACGAGAATGAGCAAGGCTCGCCGCATCAAAGCAGCCTCTGAATCTGTTCTTTCAGGGCGGCTGAGACGGCCTTGCCATCGGCGGCGCCCCCGAGTTTGCCCATGACCACACCCATCAGTGGGCCTAGGGCTTCCATGCCACGCTCTGCAACAAAATCAGCACGTTCTGCTATAACTTCGGCGACCGCAGCATCCACAGCCCCTGTATCGGCGGGCTCGTATCCACGAGAGCCCGCTTCCGCGGTCATCCAAGTGAGCAATGTGGGAATGTCATCAGTATCGGCATCGTTCACCAACGGTTCGACGCCTTCCCGAGTGATGGTCCCAGATTCACGAAGATGAATGGCGACAGCAAGAGCGTTGATTTTGTTGATTCCATGATCGAGAAGAGCACTGGCCCAAGCCTTGGAGGGCAAAGCGAGTTCACCAGAGATTCCAGCCAGGAAATGGTCATCCAATTCACCGGTCACAAGCGCTGCGATTTGGTTGTCTGAGAGACCGGTGGATGCAAGGGCAGCGAGCCTGTCATCACGGCTAGGGGGTAAATTCTCCTTGATTGAGGCCCAAACTGACGAATCGATTGGCGTGGTAGGGATATCGGTCTCAGGATACATTCGTGCACCACCAGGAAGAGGGCGCATCGCAGTCGTGGTGCCATCTTCTGGCCCACCTTTGCGAATCACGACGTTGCGAACTTCTTGTGGGATTCGATGGTAAGCCAAACAAGCACGCGAATGAACGCCCTCAAGTGCCAGTTCAGCCTGCCACTCTGGAGCGACACAGAGAACAAAACAATCGCCGAGAATAGATGCGCAGGCTCCGGTTTCTGATTCCGTGATTCCGTAGGCAGGCAACTCATCAGAGTGAAAGATGCCCTTGACACCAGCGAGTTTGGCAGCACTCGCCAATTCTCGTCCCAATCTAGGCAACTGCGCCCCTTCTTCATCCAGTGTCTTCGACCCAAGTTTCCCAGCGAATCCGGAAAGTGAGAGGCCCAGAACGATGGCACCGGCTGACAACGATTCGGCGACCATCTGCGATTCACAGTTCTCGAATGCAGAAGTGGTGTCGTGCAATTGGAAGGGCATCTGATCGGCGACCTTTTCGGCGACGGATGCCTCTACGGACGCGTCATCGAGGTCACGATGTGAAGGGAGGGGTTCGACCCCCAATTCTGCCCTGAGTTCATTGGCCAAGCGATGGAAGTGCAATTGACGAGCCATTTCCAAGCGGATGATTCGAGGAATCCAATCAAGGTCCTGACAACCTTTGATTTCGACTCGGTCACCCGCACCGATGCTGACGTTGAGGTCTTGTCGAATCGAGCCGAGACCACGACGGACACGACGTGTGTCTCGGAGGAGAGTTCCCAATGCAAGAGCCGTCTCCTTTGCATGTTCGGGGGTCTGTACATCGGGTGCGGTTGCAACCTCGACCAAGGGCACGCCCAATCGATCCAGGGTGTAGACAACCTGTTCCCCATCCGGTGTAGACCGCGTATCCAACTTTCGGGCACTGTCCTCTTCCAGACAGATGACATCGATCCCAACCGCTCCAGTCGGTGTCTGAATGGAGCCATTGGTGGCGACCAGAGTCGTTCGTTGGAAGCCGCTGGTGTTTGAGCCATCGACCACCGTCTTGCGCATCGCTTGGAGTGCACCGACGGGTTTGGCGTCCATCATCGCTGCCATCGTCAGGACGACTTCGACCGCATCATCATCGTGCTCCAGCGGCGGTGCCTCGTCCATCTCGATGAGACCAGCATTGGGAGATTGGTAGTAAACGAAGGAACGATTGCGACGTTGTTCAAATCGTGCAGCGATGTCGATTCGGCCACCCTCACCTCTCGCAGCTCGCAAGCGGCGCTGGGCGCTCGGCCATCGGCCTTCGATTTCTTCAATTCCATCCTCAAAGAGAATGCTGGGTTGTCGAGAATGCAGTTTCCCGGTTGCCAATTGCTGATGGATCTCAAGTCCACACATGAAGCCAAGAGCCGCCGGGTCCAAGCTGTCGGCATCCGCGACATCGCCTGGAACCTCCCCGGCCATGATGTGAGTCCAAC
>CAXEUI010000218.1:0-2645 GCA_963999335.1 uncultured Candidatus Poseidoniales archaeon | reverse complement strand
ACTGACGTCTCCTGTTGGAGAAGTCCCTCCTGTGAACATGGAATATCCACCTGCACCGGCAGCGAGAACGATACTAACAATCGTCATCCATGCATTGGATCCCAAACTGGGGTCAGATCCTTCAGGGGGATCGGGCATCATCAGTTTCCAAGCAACGACGCCGATTAGAATGAATCCGGCCGCCCCAAAGGAGTAGTATTGTGAGAATGGTAGTGATGTGCCACGGGTTCCCAAGAATGTTGCAACGAGAGAAGCGATTAGGGCAAGAATCCCAATTGTGATGAGGAGCATTCCAGTGAATCCAGCGCTTGCCATGTCTCCTAACGAACCACAAGATTCTTCGATTTGAGACTCGTTGGCTCCGTCGGCTTCGGCCTGAGATGTACAATTATCGTAAGCGTCCCCCAAATCTGATGTTCCGAATGCATCGATCTCCGTGACGCAGAATTCCAAGCCGTCAAAATCCGCGCAAGATGTGATAGAATAGTCATCGAGGCCTATATCTGACTCAAGTGTAGTTGTGGTGTTTCCGAGGATGGTTTCCTCGGTGATTGATCGCTCTTCGACGCTCCACGCATCACCCATCACACCGAGGGAAGCGAGAACCAATGCAGCCAACACTAGAGCAGGGCTAATCCAAACCGTACGGTCATCAGCAGCGGGGGTCGCCGCCAATGGGGCCGCGGGTACCGCTACGGGTGCTGGTTGAATCGCTGGCGCAGGGGCTGTCTGCTCAGGCTGCATACCACACCGGAATGTGGAGGGGGTTATCATTGGCACCCCGTAGGGGTGAGCCTCATTCGAGGTCGCTCATTGCGTATGTTTCGACGCTGTCAGAACCAGCCGTACCTGATGCGCTACCGAGTACGCTTGGGATTGCACCCAATTCTGCGATCTCAATCATGCGGGCACTAATCTTGGAATTGACGATTAGACATTGTGCGCCTTCGACGTCTTCTGCAAATCCTGCGAGTTTACTTGCACCAATTGGTTCGGATGGAGAACCATCCTCAAGAATCAAAATAGCTGTGTTCTTCTTCAAGTCACTCATGTGTGCTGACCACTCTCGAATGTTGTCAGGAACGTCCACAGAACCATTGCTCGCGGCAGATTTTCTAGGGGCAGTCCCCTTATCATCTGCTTTGAGTTGGGCCTTAATGCGAGTCATGGCTTTGGTTGCCGTCTCTTTCTGATTCAGACACTTGGTCACGACTTTGCCCTCAAGGTGTTCGACTTCGCGAGATTCGGGGGCGAGAGCCACGTGTGTGAGAGACTTGCCCAATGCTCCGGACAATTCCATCAGCAGCAACTTGCCGCCACGATCACCGTCACAGAACGCTGTGACGTTGTTCTTGGTTTTCGCGAGTTCAACAAGTTCATCCTTGACGTTGGCACCCATGGTTGCAATTGCATTCTTGATGCCAAACTTCAACAGATTCCGTACATCATTGCGGCCCTCTACAATGATGAGAGCCTCGCTCTCCTTTGCATTGGGTCCGCAAGTCATGCCTGCAATGTCGGTCTCGGTGCCCAGCGTGAGTACGCTGCGAACCTCATCCAAGATGCTCTTGCTGTCGTTTGTTCCTTCGTTCACAATGCTCAGGAGCAAGTCCTTCGCACGGTCAATGACTGTGTCACGCTTGACGCTGTGAATATTTTCTATTCTGGCTACTTTGATTGTTGCCTTACATGGTCCAATTCGTTCAATGGTCTCAAGAGCGGCGCCAACAACAGCTGTTGATACCTGGTCGAGACTGCTGGGTAGCTGAATTACGCCGGATACCTTGCCCCTGTTCGAGTTGAGTTCGACATCCACGTGGCCAATTCGGCCCGTTCGTTGCAACTTTCGCAACTGTAGTTCCTCGCCGAGCAGACCTTCGGTCTGACCGAAGATTGCGCCGACGACGTCCTTTCTCTGGATGGTCCCATCTGCCTTGATTGTAGCATGAATCATGTACTTGGCTTTCTGATCATTCATTTTGTTCACTTCCTTTTGTTTTGTTTTGCTTTCGCGGGCTTTCCTGAGCGCTCAACCGTTCCTTTCGGGGGGGTTTTCATCGCGCGTATTCACGGGATAGGGCACGGGGCCCTGGGAGCGTGACAGGAAGTTCCTGCGAATGGGCCGACCAACCCATCCTTCATGAATGCATTGGATGGAAAAATGAGACAATACTGGGTTGCAAATGAGGGCGAACCGCTATGAGGAGGGAGGGGGCCTCCCGATTCGTGCCCTCCGATGCCATAACCGACATCAGTACCTTCCAAGGTGTTGTTTCCATTGTTCTGAAAGATGGGGAAATTACCCGAGAAGAGAAGAGATTGGTCATCAAATTAGCCAGTTTATTGGGCTTAGAAGAAGATGCCCCCAAACGTGTCTATGATGCCATTGTTGCTGGTGAAAAATTGGAGGAGGGGAATGAAATCAGTAAAGAGAATCGGTTGAACGTCTATGCTGGGATGTTCCAAACCGCATATCTGAACGCCAGCATCAGTGAGGACGAGTATCTTGTCGTCGCATATCTTCGATACCTGTTCGATATCTCCGATGAAGAAAACGAGTTGGTCATGAACGGAATTCATGATGCATTGGAAGAACACGTCGAGAAGAACGTCTTCCAGGTCGTCGAGAAAGGGTTCGATCAAGC
>CAXEUI010000217.1:0-2687 GCA_963999335.1 uncultured Candidatus Poseidoniales archaeon | reverse complement strand
CTACTGCCAACGACTCGATCCCCCATCGCCGTTAGCGCGCTTTCAACCTCTTCGTGTAGATCACCAATCGCTTCACCCCAGCCAATTTCGCCATCATCGGTCTCGACGCGAAGGAGGAGCCAACGCGGTGGGCACCGCACGCAAACAGCAGAACGTATCGTGGTCACGCATCATTGCGCCGGCGTTGGAGTTCCATGAATATGCCCCGTGCTCGATGCTCTTCATTTTCCAACCAACCACCATATTTTGCGCCCTCATTCAGGTCCGAGCCGCACAGATGTGTCCCCATTCCCACACACCAAGCACCAGCATCCAGCCAATGCCAAACGCTCTCCTCGTTCACCCCGCCCACAGGCATCCATGGCGAGGCGACTCGGGTTAGTTGTTCAGGAGACCAATCGGTGGAAGGGAATAGTTTGGCGAGATGTGCCCCCTCAGCGAGAGCGGCATCGAGTTCAGCCATACTGGCCACTCCAGGAACGGCGAGAAGCCCTGCTGCATGACATTTCGCAATCATTCCATCTGGGTTTGTGGGTGAAAGTGCGAATTCAGCTCCTGCATCGACGCATTGGTCAATCATCTCTACATCGAGCAGCGTTCCAACGCCGATCATCACCTCATTCGCATCTAGGTCCTGACGCAACCCTCTGACAATCTCAAGCGCATGTGGGCTGTCCAATGTCACCTCGATTGCAGTACATCCCATCTGTGCCAGCGCAAGACCCCGCTGATGCATCTTTTGGGGATTGTGCCCTCGAAGAATGGCAATAACCCCAGCATCTCTGAGGCGGTTCAGGCGTGATTCAATCTCTCCCTCATCCCTGCTTTCATCAGGAATCATCAGAACTCGATGTGTTCCAGATGAAAATTCACGTTTCGATTCAAATTCATCCAGTTCTTCGCGCGTGACGGTGGAGACATCACCCAGTGAATTCTGGCAGAGTGCTGCCAGCAAATCTCCGCGAAGTGCGCCGATGAGGGGTGATACTGGTCCGTGACCATGCTCGCTCAGTGCGTCGATGAATCCCGCAAGCCAAGCATCGCCTCCACCCAGATTCTCTACGGGTGAATGGATGACGGCATCATCCTCTGTCGAATCCATTCCAAAGGCATGCGCGACCACCGACCAACGCTTCTGTCTTCGACCCGTCTCAGGGCGTTTGAATGTGCAGCAGAGATGGGGAATCAGGAATCTTCGTCGCAGTTCGGCCAACGCCTCGATGTTCTCTTCGTAACTGCTGGGTCGTTCCATTCCTTCAATCTCAGCAATGCTGGCGAGGCTCTCCGGAGAGAGAACCAGTACGTGGAACATGCGCATTCGCGGACGAACAATCCCCCACAACTCTTCGATCGTACCCAATGCGGGTCGATGGTTTAGGTCCATGGCGATGAGCGTCCCGTCCAGTTCGGCAAAGGTCAGTGCACCGCCCCAAGCAGACCGTGGTCCTTCTCCGAGCAAAGGGGTAATCCCACTCATGACCAACCAGCGTGCTCCTGTGAGAAGTCCTCTCCAGTCGAAATCCGAGGGGTCGAGATGGGCGAATGCAGAATTCGAGCGATCATACTCGACGATTCTCTCGTCTTGGTCAACCCTGTATGTTCCCACTGGGAAATTGGTTCGCCGCACATCCAGATACACACCCGCTTCGGTGGCAACCTGATCGACCATGCCCCTGTCCAAAGGGAGGGCGCTCACCCATGAAGATGCAACACCCAAACGGCTCAGTGCGCATGCGACATTGTACTCAGCCCCCCCTGGACTCTCCAGACCTGCCGAGGTTCGCAGCATCGCTTCGCCGAAGCAGACGACACGTCCCGGTGGTGCGTGCATGCACACCCTACGTGCCACCAATCCTCAATTCTTCGCCTCAAGGCTCAGTACGGTGGGATTAAGAAGTCAGGCGCAAAGCCAACACCATGCACGCAAGTGGTAAGATTCTGTGTGGAATTGGGCTCGTTCTAGTATTGATTGGCGGGGGTATGTACGCTTGGGGGGCCATGACTGTCTCCGATTCAGTTGATGATCTCGAAGACAATTATTGGGCTCTTGAAGGTGTGACTACTGGCACAATCGAAATCGTCGACGATGATGGTGAAGGCGAAAGTGGATTCTCAATTTTCATTGAAGACACTCTGGAAGATGCCGACGAAGATGGTGTTTGGGATCATTGTGACTCATATGATTATGGCACCAATCCGTCCGAAGATTTCAGTGTAACACATACTGATGATGCCAACAACAGTTTCAGGTATTCTTGTGACACAGAGTGGTATCCAGCTGACTCCATCTTCGATATGGAACGCACGGAAGATAGCAAAAATCTCGTAAGGATTGGCAATGCAGCTCTTGATTACAAAAACGGCACCTCTACAGTTTCGTGTGCAACAGCATGCTGGGTTCAGTATGATGACAAGGCATGGGGAGAAGCCCTCGGAGATGTGGGCGGAGTATTTGCTGGAATTATGGCCGCCGCAGGTTCAACGTGCTTCTTTGCCCTAGGTTGCTGCTTCCTCGTCTTCGGTTTAATCTTCGGCCTGACCATCAACGACAAGACACAGACTGTGATTGTCCAAGGTGGCGGTGGCGGACAGATGGTTGGTACACCCGTGGTTGCGGCTGGAGGCGCAGTCCCAATGGTGGGGGCGCCGGTGGCAGCACCGATGGCAGCAGCACCCGTAGCCGCACC
>CAXEUI010000216.1:0-2697 GCA_963999335.1 uncultured Candidatus Poseidoniales archaeon | reverse complement strand
ACGGGGCAGTGACGAGGCTGTTGATGACGCTCAGGTCGCCAGCAAATTGGCCAATGAGATTGGATACCCTGTCATCATCAAGGCTGCGGCAGGCGGCGGCGGAATCGGGATGCAGATTGTACATCAAGCCAGCGAGTTCGAATCAGCTCTGAATCTGTGTCAATCTCGTGCCCAATCTGCATTCGGTGACAATCGTGTCTTCGTAGAGAAATACATCGAAGGAGCGCAGCATATTGAGTTTCAAGTTCTCGCTGACGGAGAAAATGCAGTTCACTTTGGTGAGCGCTTCTGCTCGATTCAACGCCGTCATCAGAAACTCCTTGAAGAAGGTCCTTGGCTTTCAGAAGAAATTCGTGCCCAAATCGGGTCTCGCGTTTGTGAAGGTGCTCGTGCTGTCGGCTATCGTGGCTTGGCAACCTTTGAATTTCTGCGTGACAAACAGGGGGAATTCTTCTTTCTTGAAGTCAATCCCCGGGTGCAGGTCGAGCACACCATCACTGAGATGATTACTGGAATCGATCTGGTGAAATTGGGCATTCGTGTTTCTGCGGGTGAGGCCCTTCCCCTCTCTCAAGAAGAAATCCAATTTTCTGGACATGCCATCCAATGCAGATTGAATGCAGAAGATCCAATTCATTTCGTTCCCTCTCCAGGAAAACTGTGGGATTGTCATTTCCCAGGTGGCAAAGGGGTCAGGGTGGATACTCACGCCCACATTGGTTACGAAATGCCAGGTTGTTTCGACTCGCTTCTCGCCAAACTCATCGTTTGCGGTCAGGATCGCGATGAAGCGATTGCGAAGATGAAAGCAGCCTTGGCCGAGACGACACTCATTGGAGTTGATACTGTGATTCCTTTGCATCAGGCCATCTTGGATGAACCCGATTTCATCGCACGTGATGTCACAATTCAATATCTTGAAGACCATCCCAACCTGTTAGGGTGAAATCATGGACATCGTCATCGTTGGCAGCCTCGCGTACGATGACCTTGAAACGGAAGTCGGGAAAGTCACCGATTCATTGGGAGGTTCTGGAACATTTGCGGGTATTGCTGCGGCCTTTCATGCCAGTCGAAGATTGGATTCCGGAGGAACGCTTCCGGTTGGTTTGGTCTGTGCTGTTGGCGATGATTTCCGTGAAGACGATTTCAATCTGCTTCGTCAAGCTGGTCTCAACCTTGAAGGGGTCGAGACCATTGAAGGCGGGCGAACATTCCGTTGGCATGGTCGATATGAAGGCGATATGGATCAAGCCGTCACCATCGAAACACAACAGAACGTGTTGGATGGCTATGAACCCAAAGTCCCAGCCGCTTGGTGGTCCCCTCGAGTCCTCTTCTTAGCAAACAATCACCCCTCGATTCAATCTCACGTTCTGAATCAGTGTGAAGGGGCGAAATTCATTGCCCTAGACTCAATGAATCTGTGGATTAACATCGCTTTTGAGGAACTATCCGGCGTTTTGAGACGAGTGAATATGGCCATTCTGAATGACATGGAGGTCCGAATGATTGCAAAGGACGAGAATCTAATTCGGGCAGGCGAATCGATTCGTGATGGTAGCGCCCTCACGGGAGGCACTGAGGCAGGAGCAGGCCCCTCGATTCTCATCATCAAAAAGGGTGAGCATGGGTGTGTTGCCATTACCGACAATGGCCTGATAACCCTTCCTGCATTCCCAACATCAGAGATTATCGATCCGACCGGATGTGGTGATTCATTCGCCGGTACGATGCTGACGTTCCTATCGGAATCGGAGGAGATCCAACCATCTTATGATGAATTGCACAATGCTCTGGTGCATGCGACGGTCACTGCCTCCTTCACGATTACCGCCTTCGGTACTGACGGCATGATTGGATTGGACCGGGGCGAATATCATGCAAGATTGGATGCTTATCGACGCATGGTCGGATTGATCTGATTCAGCCCAGCCTCGAGATTCCGTGATACCCGGGTGCTTCCTTGGGGGGAGAGGTACTCGCAAGTTGACCGAAGGACAGTTGTTTTGAATCGGCCGCCTTGAGTAGATTGGCAATGGGTGCAAGGTCCCCGCTCGCTGACAGGCGTTCGATGAGCGCATCCGCATCATCATCAGCGAAGGCACCGCCTGAAGACTTTGAAAGCGTTCTAATCCGCTCTGCAACTTCGGCTTGATGATCCTGATCCGCCCTCAGGCGAAGAATTTGGCCAGAACGAAGTGAGAGTTCACGATATTGTCCATCACCGAATCCATCTTCATCGCCATAAATTTCTGCATAATCATCCCCTTGGATTCTCACCGGTCGAACCGTCTTTCTGACGGACTTGGCATCCGTTCGAATGAGCGCACTCAAGCCCCTCTTGGCCAGTTTGGCAAATCGTCCTTCTTTGGGTGTAGTGATACTACGCAGCCGTTTCTTCGGTGAGTTTCTCAGCAATGCTCCAAGGGCGGGGAAATCGTCAAGATCATGAGTTCCGATTGAAATTGACTGCGGGTCGGGCTCTGGCGTTGGAATTCGAGCTGCTGCGACCACACCTGGTGTACATTCTTCGCGAAGTGCGTGTAGGGTTGGTTCGGGAAGTGTTGTAGCAAGAGCGCTGGATGCTGGCATTGCTTCACGAATGGTTTGACCCGACCAAGTGGGGGCTGGCTCGGGGTTTGCAACGGGATGTGGGATGGTCGACGGTGCGGGTGATTCAAACAAATTCCCAAA